>CAYGMX010000185.1:0-5972 GCA_964351055.1 uncultured Loktanella sp.
CAACGGCACAACGGCCAGCGGTTGGATGATTACCGCGGCTGCAGATACACGCGATGGTCCCATCGACGAGATGTTCGTGCGGTTGAACGATAAGGATCCGCGTCGCGTACTGGACCGGCTTCGCGCAGATGGGACGGACCTTTATCCGACCTATGGCGATGACAGCACCTCGTTTGATGACACACCCACCTCGGGCGCCATTTATCTGCGCGCCGAGAACGATACGACCCGCTTTACCTTGGGCGATTTCCGGACCGGCATCGCGGGTCCCGGGCTGATCAACAATGCGCGCGATCTTTACGGTGTTGAACTGGCTTATCAAGCGCCTAGCGTCACTGCCTTTGGCGAGCCACGTGTATCAGCGATGGCCTATGCCGCCCAACTCGAAACCGTGGCCCAGCGTGATATTCTGCGCGGCACCGGTGGATCGGTCTATTTCCTCACACGGCAGGACATTACCGGCGGGTCAGAGACTGTGACAGTGCAGGTCATTGATCCAGAGACGGGTTTTGTTGTGGAAAACCGGCTTCTGACGGCGGGTGTCGATTATACCATCGACAATATCCAGGGTGTGATCCTGCTGACCGGACCGCTGACATCGAACACCGGTGACGATGGCGTTGTTGGCAATGGCATCGGCGCTTTCGATGTGAACCTCGTTGTGCAGTACGAATACACGCCCCTGAACGGGCTTGGTGACGCCAGCGCCTTTGGTGGACGTGCAGAGGTTTGGGCCACGGATGAATTGCGTGTGGGCGCAAGTGTGATGACCGAAAGCACGCAAAGCGGGGAAGATCAGCGCATCGGCGCTGTCGATCTGCGCTATCGTCTGGGCGAAACCAGTTTTGCCGCACTCGAAGTTGCACGCACCGAAGGCCCCGGCATTACGCGGTCCGCATCAACCGACGGCGGTTTGACAATCGCATCCACTGGCGGCACCGATGCGGATGCGGCCCAAGCCGTGCGCTTTACCTCGCAACTTGATCTGCAAGAGATGGGCCTTGGCTATGAGGGCAATATCGGCCTGCGCTACGAAGCCAAAGATGCCGGTTTTAGCACGCTGAACGAAGATATCACCGATGATCAGACCCTTTGGGGCGTTGATGGTGAAATTGCTGTGTCAGAGCGTGTGGACCTTGGTTTTGACATCGAACAGTTCACTTCTGATGCAGGCAAAGAAAAGACAGAAGCAGAAGTGTCTGTCGGCTATGCTCTAAGTCATATCTGGGCTGTAAAAGCAGGTCTGCAATTCACGGACAGAACGACGGCTGGCAGCCCCGATCAGACCGGAAAACGCACGGACCTCGGGCTTCAACTGACCTATACGCCGCGTGAAGATCTGACGCTCTATGCCTTTGGCCAAACGACGCTCGAAACCGAAGGCGGGTTGAGCAACAACAACCGCTATGGTGTTGGTGTCGATGCGGCCATCGGCGCGCATACGAGCATCGCGGCAGAAGTGTCCGACGGTGACACCGGATTGGCCGGCAAGGTGAAGTTGGGCTATGCCCCGAGCGCGGACAACGAGGTCTATCTGGGCTATACGCTTGATCCGACCCGCTCGGGTGCTGGCAGTGCCTTGGCTGACAACGGGCGCGTGGTTCTGGGCGGTCGTTACCGGTACTCGGAGCAGCTTTCGACCTATGCCGAGAATATCTTTGACATGCCGGGCAATCAGCGCTCGCTGACCCAAGCCTATGGCCTGACCTATACGCCAAGCGATCTTTGGACTTATGGGGTCGGGATGGAAACCGGTGCCGTGCGCGACAGTGCGGCGGGCGATTTCGACCGGACTGCTTTCTCTTTCGGTGCGGCCTATGCCCGCGACGAAAACCTGTCGATGCGTGTCCGGTTGGAGTATCGGACCGAGGATGGTGAAGGTACTTCGCGTGACCGTGATACATTCGGGCTTTCTGCAGGCTATTCAAATCAGGTGGCCCGTGACTGGCGGCTGCTGGCTGATATCGATGCACTTTACTCGGATAGTGCCGAAGGCGATTTCCGCGATGGCGAATATATGCGTGCCTCTTTGGGCTATGCCTATCGTCCGATTGACAACGAGCGCTTTAACATGCTGTTCCGCCTGACGGCGCTCAACGACCAGCCAGGCGAAGATCAGGTTGATGCCAATGGCAATACCGATGGCCCTAAACAGCGCAGTCAGGTTGTGTCGGTCTCGGCAAACTATGACCTGAGCCGCGAACTGACGATTGGCGGCAAGATCGGCTATCGCAACAGCGAGATTGCGGATCGTGGAACTGACGATTTCAGCGCCAATACAGCGACCCTGCTTGTAGGTCAGGCAGAGTGGCATGTTGTTGATAAATGGGATGTCTTTGGCGAAGGTCGGGTCCTTTACACAGACCAGACTGGCACGACCGAAAACGGTGCTTTGTTTGCGGTTTACCGGCATATCAATGACAACGTCAAAATCGGTCTTGGCTATGAATGGGGAAGCGTCTCGGATGACGAGACTGACCTGAACTATGACGGGCAAGGCGTCTTTTTGAATATCGTCGGCAAGTTCTAGTTTACGAAGGTCCTGACCGAGAGGTCAGGACTTTAGTCTTGCAGGTAATGGGCAATGGCAGCAGCGGTTCCGCGCTCCCAGATCATATCAAGCCATTGCGTAAATGATGGGGCAAAGGTCGCGTGCGCAGCCAGTGAACCGTAGTACTGGCGCTGGGCCAGCCATGCGGCAGGGTCGGTCTTGGCGGCCAATGCAGTGGCCTGAAGCTCATCCCAGAAAGGATCGTTTGGAATAATCGCGCTGCCGTCTTCGCGGTGGCCCGCGCACATGCGCGCCCAAAGCGCTTCGACCAAGGCCAGCCCGCTGATCGGTGTGCCTTTGGCAATGCCATCATGGATAGAGGGGATCAGGAAACCCGGATGGCGTGACGATCCGTCGAAGGCCACACGCCGTGTGGTGTCAACGATCCGTGGGTTGGCAAATCGCCCGCTGATCAGCGTGACATAGTTTGCCGGTGTCATGCCTGGTACTTCTTTGACATGGGGCAGGATCTCTAGGCGTGCGACTTTCTCGAACAGCCCTCGTACCGCGTCATTGGCCATGCAGCCCGCGATCGTTTCGATCGACAGCAGTTCGCCCGCGTTAGAGATGATCTGATGTCCGCCATTCAGTACCCTGATTTTCATCGCCTCGAAATCATGCACGTTGTCTGTGAACATTGCGCCGACCTTGTCCCAGTCGGGCCGCCCTGCGCAGAAATTGTCCTCGATCACCCATTGGCGAAAGTTCTCGTGGGTCACAGGAGAGGCGTCATTGATCCCAAGGCCCCTGACCAGTTCCAGCTCTTTGGGGCCAGTGGCAGGCACGATGCAATCGACCATGGAGTTCGGAAAGCTGCAAGTCTGGTCGATCCAATCCGCCAAGGCAGGATCGGACAAGCGGGCCAGTGACACAACGGTCTGGCGCAGGATCGCCCCGTTGCCTTGCAGGTTGTCGCAGGACATGCAGGTGAAAGGGCCGGCACCGGACGCGCGGCGCAATTTCAGCGCCGCGACCATCGCTCCAAAGGCCGTAATGGGAGTGTCGGGTGCGGCGGTGTCATGCCGGATATCGGGATGGCCTGCGTCAAAACCCTTGGTTGCGGGGTCGATGAAATAACCGCCTTCGGTCACAGTCAGTGCCACGATCCGGATGGACGGGTCCGCCATCTGCCGGATCAAGGCCGCATTTGTCGCCTCCACCGGAACGAAGTCGATCATGGGTCCGATGACCTCGGCTGTGGTGGTGGACGGGTCAAGCTGGATCAGTGTTGTCAGATAGTCCTGCGCTGCAAGCCTGTCGCGCTGGGCTGCATCGCCTGCACGCACGCCTGCGCCAATGATCGCCCAATCGCGCGCAAGGCCATGCTGCATGAGCCGGTGCAGATACCACGCCTGATGTGCGCGGTGAAAGTTGCCAAGCCCGATGTGGACAATCCCCGCAGTCAGGGCGGACCGGTCGTAGGTCGGGCGCGCGATATCCGGCGGCAGCGTTGAAAGGGTATCATTGCTGAGCATCATGGCATCACTTTCCTGTCGATGGATATTCATCAGCTCATCCAATTCCCGCCATCGACATTATAGGTTTGCGCCACCACATAGGCGGCGTCATCGCTGGCCAGAAACACGGCCATGCCGGTCAGGTCTTCGGCTGTCCCCATCCGTCCGATTGGGACCGCTTCGCCGACTTCTCTTTTCTTCTGTCCGGGTGCCTTGCCTTCGTATCTGGCAAAGAAAGCATCGACCCCGTCCCAATGTTCACCGTCAACAACACCGGGTGCTATCGCGTTTACGTTGATTCCATGCCGGATCAGGTTCAGGCCTGACGACTGCGTCAAGCTGATGATCGCCGCCTTGGAGGCGCAATAAACGGCCACAAGGCTTTCGCCCCGCCGCCCTGCCTGTGACGCCATATTGATGATCCGCCCCTTGATCCCGCGGTCGATCATATGCTTGGCAACCGCTTGCAGGGTGAACAACGTGCCTGCGACGTTGATATCAAAGACCCGCTGATAGTCGGCGCGCGTGATTTCCGCGATGGGTGCTGCGGTAAAGATCGCGGCGTTGTTGATGAGGATATCAACCTGTCCCAGCGCCGAAACCGCATCGGCAAGGCCACGGTCGATGCTGGCCTGATCCGCAACATCCATCTGGACGGCGACAGCCGCAGCACCGATCTCTGCCGCCGCTGCCTTTGCGCGCCCCAGATCAATATCGGCAATCGCCACGCGCGCGCCTTCGGCCACATAGGCCTTGGCAAAGGCCAGCCCGATACCGCGGCCTGCCCCTGTGATCAGTGCGGTCTTGCCTTGCAGTCGCATCAGTCGATCCGCAGGCCTTGGGCATCGAACTTGTGCATCTCGTTCATGCGCGGGTTCAGGTGGATCGTATCGCCGTGCCTGAGATTGACATCGCCAATTGCGCGCACCGTGATCGTTTCGGCCAGACCGGTGTTATGGATATGAAAGAAGGTGTCAGAGCCCAGATGCTCGGCGACACCTACGGTGCCCTGCCACATGCCACCGCTTTCGGCGACATCGATATGTTCGGGTCGCACCCCGACGGTATGGCCGCCGTGCTGTGCTGCAAATTCGCCTTCGACAAAGTTCATCTTGGGCGAGCCGATAAACCCTGCGACGAATTTGTTGCGCGGTCTGCGGTACAGTTCCAGCGGCGATCCGACCTGTTCGATCACGCCCGCCTGCAGCACAACGATCTTGTCGGCCATGGTCATCGCCTCGACCTGATCGTGGGTGACATAGACCATGGTGGTGGCCAGCTTTTTGTGTAGTTCCGAGATTTCCATACGCATCCCGACGCGCAGGGCCGCATCGAGGTTCGACAGCGGTTCATCAAAGAGGAACGCCGAAGGTTCGCGCACAATCGCGCGGCCGATGGCCACACGCTGGCGTTGACCGCCCGACAATTGCCCCGGACGGCGGTCGATATAGGCCGCGAGGTTCAGGACCTCGGCGGCGGCATTCACGCGCCGGTCAATCTCGGCCCGGTCCATCTTTGCCATGCGCAGCGGGAAGGCGATGTTCTTGCGCACCGACATATGCGGGTAAAGCGCATAGGACTGGAACACCATCGCAAGGCCACGTTTGGCGGGCACCAGTGCCGTGGCATCTTTGCCATCAATCTCGATATGGCCCGAAGTGATGTCCTCCAGCCCCGCGATAAGCCGCAGCAACGTGGATTTCCCGCAGCCCGATGGCCCGACAAAGACCGTGAATTCACCGTCCTGGATGGTCAGATCAAGCGGTGGAATGACCTGCACATCACCGAAAGACTTGGTCACCTGTTTGAGTTGGATTTGTCCCATGTCTACAGTTCCCTATTTCACCGCGCCGAACGTCAGGCCGCGCACAAGTTGGTTCTGGCTGAACCAGCAAAGGATGAGGATCGGTGCAATCGCCATGGTCGAGGCTGCACTGAGTTTGGCAAAGAACAGACCCTCTGGG
>CAYGMX010000186.1:0-5972 GCA_964351055.1 uncultured Loktanella sp.
ACGATGCAGACTGCCGTTATTACAGGGCGACACGCGCAGAGCTTGTTTCAACAGCACTGGCCCCGACTTTGCTAGTGATCCTCGGCAGCGGGGATAGCACCACAGGACTTGGTAATCTTGGTCTGCTGGTCCTTGCATCATCTATTGCATCAATCCTGTCCTCTTATATCTGGGGCGCTTTGTCTGATTGGTCGAGCAGGCAAACCCTGGTGCTGGCAGGTGCTTTGTCGGGTCTGACACTGGCGGTGGCGGCAACGATCGGGTTCTTTGCAGTTTCAGAGCCGGACCTTCTGATCGCCGCCTATGTCTTCGTGTCGCAGATCGCATATCAAGGTGCGCGCGCTGGCCGGAAAACCCACCTGACCGATATGGAAAGCGATGGCCACAAATCGGTTTATACTGCACTATCAAATACGCTCATTGGTGCATTCCTCTTGCTTGGAGGTCTATTGGGCGCAATTGCTGACTTAGCCGGCGCTGAATTTGTCCTTGTTGTCTTGGCCGGACTGAGCTTTTCAGCGATCTTTTCGGCTTATCAGTTGTCCGAAGTCCAAAAGGATGGCGCGTGATGCGGACCAGTCAGGTCTTAACGGCATGCCCGTGTTTATTAGGGTGCCAGTCCGCTGAACAACACTGGATTTCCCGATTTATCCACATAAATTCGCGCGAGTTGCACATATGAAAAAGGTATTAACGCCACGTTGGGAGTATATCTCCGACGGTGTCATGGGCGGCGTGTCAAAGGGAAAGATGAGCCGGCAAACAATCGAAGGACGCGATGCACACCATCTGTTTGGCGGCGTTTCCTTGGATAACAACGGGGGTTTCTTGCAGATGGCGTTCGACCTGAACCGGGACGGCGCGGCGTATGACGCAAGCCGTTGGTCAGGGATCGAAGTGGACGTTTTGGGGAACGGGCAACTGTATGAGGTGCGCTTGCGGACCGCCGCACTTTTCAAGCCTTGGCAGTCCTTTCGTTTGGAATTCCAGAGCAGTCCCTCATGGACAACCATGCAAATGCCTTTTTCTGCGTTCACAGCGCATCGGCATGATCTGGCGTTTGATCCCGCGCAACTGTGCCGCATTGGTGTTTTGGCGATCGGCCGTGAATTTCACGCCGATATCTCTGTTGCACGGGTGAGGTTCTTTAACTGAAAGACCCATCGACGATGCGCCTGCGATGTCAGAGCATGGACCCGACGCTGTCCCGCATTGGCCGAGGTAAATCAGTCGGCCGTGCCAGACTGCATGGCTCCGCACAACTGGCATGCAACAGCGTTCATTCAACAAATGAGCAGGACCTTGCAGCCCCGACAGAAGCGCCGCCGCCAATCGGCAAGTTGCCTATTGATCGGGCGCACCGATCCCTGTCTATTGATGCGGTGTTTGCAGAGAGAAAACGGGAGTAGAAGTGAGTGAACCGCTTTGTCGGTTTCCTCCCAGAGGAAGAAACGTACCGAGTAAGATCAAGGCGTTACTTCGTCCGGTGGCAGGCCTCTGGGGGCTGCCAAGGTATTCTCGCAGATAGCTGACACAGTAGAGTACCAACAGCGCATCTGTGTTTTGTGCGACCCATCCAATGCAACCTGATTGACCTCGATCAAGTCAGGTTGCGGACTTCAGGCGTAGACGTGATCCATGGCAGATGCATACAACCTTCCAGTCCGAAAAACCCCGTCTGCGACGCTTCAGGTGGTGGATGGTGTGTTTGTGGCAAAGGGGGACTGGCTGATCTCGGCAATCGATGGGATCGATCTTGAGACCGGTACCGCCGACCGGATCGACCTGAGCGGGGTCGACCGCCTCGACACCGCAGGTGCATGGGCGCTTGTCACCTTGGAACGCCGGTTACGCACAGCCGGTGCCGATGCCGCCTTGACCGGTGCCAGCGACCTGCAAAGCGACCTGATCGATACGGTGCGGCGCAATATGCGGGAGCCGACCGGCGCCAAGGTCCCAAGGCTGACACTCGCGGACCGGTGCGAGCTGCTTGGCCGCCGCGTGGTCTCGTTTTCGCGCAAAGCATTGGCGATGATCAGCTTTCTGGGGCAGGTTGTCGCAACGCTCGGATGGGTCATCCGGCATCCGTGGCAAATGCGGTGGACATCAACCGTGCATCACATGCAGCAGGTCGGGTTGAATGCCGTTCCGATTGTGTCCCTGATGGCATTCCTGATCGGGGTGGTTTTGGCGTTTCAGGGGGCAACGCAGTTGCGGCAGTTCGGGGCCGAAGTCTTTGTCGTGGACCTGATCGCCATTTCTGTCTTGCGCGAACTGGGCATCCTTCTGACCGCGATCATCGTCGCCGGACGCTCTGGATCTGCCTTTACCGCTGCCATCGGATCGATGAAAATGCGCGAGGAAATCGATGCCATGCGCACGCTGGGCCTTGACCCGATCGCGGTTCTGGTGGTGCCACGTGTGATCGCGCTGATTATCATGCTGCCGGTGCTCGGGCTGATTGCAAACCTTGCCGGTCTTGTGGGCGGGGCAATGATGTCATGGATCGAACTGGGCGTATCACCGGGCGTTTTCCAGTCGCGCCTGACCAGCAATACCGACGTCTGGCATTTGGGCGTTGGAATGATCAAGGCCCCTTTCTTTGCGGTCATCATCGGTATTGTGGGCTGTTTCGAGGGTATGCAGGTTGAAGGCAACGCGGAATCGTTGGGCCACCTGACATCCACGTCCGTGGTGCTTTCTATTTTTCTGGTAATCACGGCGGATGCGTTGTTTTCCATCTTTTTTGCGATCATCGGTGTATAGATGACAGATACCCCGATTATCAGTGTCCGTGGTCTTGTCACTCGCTTTGGCAAGCACACGGTCCACGATGGGCTGGATCTGGATGTGCGCCAAGGCGAAATCATCGGCATTGTCGGCGGCTCTGGCGCGGGCAAGTCTGTCCTGTTGCATGCCGTTGTCGGGCTCTTGAAGCCGGCAGCCGGCCAGATCACCGTCTTCGGAGAGAACGTACGTGACACAAACGCAGAGGATTTCCGCCGCCTGCGCAAACGCTGGGGTGTGATGTTTCAGGACGGCGCGCTGTTCTCCTCGCTGAGTGTGCAACAAAACGTCGAAGCCCCGATGCGCGAGTTGCTGGCCTTGCCCCCTGAAACCCGTGCCGCCCTTGCTGCGATCAAGGTGCGCATGGTGGGTCTGCCAGAGAATGCGTTGCAAAAGATGCCCTCAGAATTGTCGGGGGGCATGCGCAAGAGGGCGGGCTTTGCGCGGGCTATCGCGCTAGACCCCGAAATTGTCTTTCTGGACGAACCGACCGCAGGGCTGGACCCGATTGGCGCAGCAGCCTTTGATGAATTGATCGCCCAACTGCGTCGCGCGTTGGGGCTGACCGTCTTTATGGTGACCCATGACCTTGATAGCCTCCACGCCATCTGCGACCGTATCGCAGTACTGGCCGAAGGGCGGGTGCTGGCAACAGGAACCATGACCGAAATGCAGGCCATCGACCACCCTTGGGTCCAAGCCTATTTCAAAGGCCCGCGCGCCCGCGCCGCCCTTGACCAAAAGGAAACCACCTGATGGAAACCCGCGCGCATTTCATTGTTATCGGGCTGTTCACGCTCTTGGGCATCGTGGGTGGACTGGGCTTCTTTCTGTGGCTTGCCAGCGTCCAGATCGACCGGCAGTACGCCCAATATGGTGTGCTTTTCGAGAATGTTTCCGGCCTCGATCAATCCGCGGATGTCTTGTTCAACGGCGTCAGCGTTGGACGTGTTCTGGGCATCAGGATATGGGAACGGGACCCCAGCAAGGTCTATGTGACAATCGAGATCGACTCTGAAACGCCGGTGTCCGTAGATACCCTCGCACAGCTTGAATCCCAAGGGGTCACCGGCGTGGCCTATATCGCACTGTCCGGCGGTTCCCCCGGAGCAGCCCTGCTCACCCCCGAAACGGATGGCCTGCCGATTATCCGCTCGCGCCCCTCGTCTTTCCAATCACTGGTGAACAGTGCGCCAGACCTGCTTGCCGACGCGGCCGCCATCATCAGCCAACTGGAGGCACTGACCGGTGCCGAGAATCAGGAGTATGTGCGCAATATCTTACGCAATATCGACAATGCCTCTGAAGGTCTGGAACAGGCTTTGACCGATTTCTCTGAAATCTCCGACACTTTGCGCGCGGCGACCGGTCAGGTTACCGCCTTCGTTACGGACGTCGAAGGACTGGGCGCTGCGGCCCAATCCACACTTGATGCGGCTGACCGGTCATTTGCCGCGATGACCGAAACATTCGAAAGCGCCGACGCAGCCATCAACGCGCTGACCCCGGCCATCGAACAGGCCACAAACACAATCACCACGATCGATGGCATCATCACCAAGGACATCGCCCCGCTGGCCGATGATGTGCGCCAGACTTTGGGCAATGCCGATACTGCCCTGCTGAGCGCAGATCAGGCCTTTAGCCGTGCAGATGACATCATGGTCACAGACTTAGGACCCGCGCTGTCAGAAGCCAGCACAGCACTGTCCTCGCTGGCGCAATCCGTGGCTTTGGCCACCGAGGACATGCCTGCGATCATGGCTGATCTGCGTGCAGGCGTCGCAGAGGCCCGTCGTGCAGTTGCAGGGATCGCACCAGGCATGCGTGACTTTGGGCTTTTGGGTGGCGAGGCCCGCGCGCTGGTGCGCAGGTTGAACGATCTTGCACGGCGCGTCAGCCAAGACCCTTCGGGGTTCTTGCTTGACAATCGCGTGCCCGACTACCGGAGGTAAGTCAGAATGACCTTTTCACGCCGTTTCTTTCTACTGGGCTGCTTGGGGTTGCCAAGCTGTACTGCCATCAGCACGCTGAACCGCGCGGCCACACCGCTTGATACCTTCGCCCTGCAACCTGTTCGCGTCGCAGCCACCAGATCGCGGTCATCACGCAGCTTGCTGGTGCTGGAACCCACCGCATCTGCGGCCATCGCGACCGACCGGATCCTGATCAAACCACAGCCCTTGTCGGTGACATACCTGCCCGACGCCCGCTGGGCCGATACGGTCCCGCTCATGCTGCAATCGGTCCTGATACAGTCTCTTGCCGGTAGCGGCGCCATCGGCTTTGTGGGTGCGCAAGGGGCCGGTCCTGTGCCCGATACGGTGCTTTTGACACGGATTGATGCGTTCGGCGTGAATGTACTGGCGGACCGGACCTATCAGGTCGAAGCCTCCTTGGACCTGACGGTCCTGCGCGACCGCGACCAAAGGGTCCTGGGCACGCGCCGCGTTGCGCAAACGCGCGCTGTCAGCAACGACCGCGCCGATGTGGTCACGCAGGCGTTTCAGCAACTCCTCGATGATCTTTTGCCCGATGCGGTGGCATGGGTCACGTCAGTCGCAAGCTAGGGGGCGGGCCAGAGATCACGCAGGTCCTGCGGCAGGCAGGCCCGCACATCTTCGACCTCGCCGCGTGAAATGCGGCCATTGATCAGATTGAAGACCGCCTTCACATCCGAAGTCCCGCGATAGTCGATCACATCGCCGATACTCTCGTCGATGGCCGCCAGAAAGTCGGCGGCGTGGCGTTCGCGGATCGGCGTTGCCTTGGGTTGCCAGCCTTCAAAGAACATGCCGCGCAGAAGCAACGGCAGTTGCGCGGAAAACTGCGCCATCTCGTTGACGGGCAAATGATCGCGGATCCGTGCCAGTACCACGCGCAGCAAGCGCAAGACATCACGCTCACTGACCCAACCGGTTCGTCCAGCCAGATCATTGACCCATTCATGGGCTTCATGGGTGGTCCGCTCAAAAACTTGGATTCTGCCTGACATCGCAAGGTCCTTTCGAATTCACGCAAGGCTTTGGTAGAGGATCAAAACCGTATCCGATTGATCGAAATCAAAGGCAGAGGCGTTCTGCGCGATAGTTTTGTGGCCGATGGTTGCCTGTCGGTCAGCCAAGACAACCCAAGCACGGAAGGGCAAGCACAGTGCAGCAGGCAGGCATCCTGACGGTCACGCT
>CAYGMX010000187.1:0-5949 GCA_964351055.1 uncultured Loktanella sp.
GCTTGCCGCAACAGCCCGTCATGCGATGGCCGGACCCAACAAGGCTGTGCCCGATCTGATTATCGGTCATGGCGTGCTGGGCCGTTTGCTGGCGCGTTTGACTGTTGCCTCAGGTGCACCTGCGCCCACGGTTTGGGAGATCGACCCGATCCGGATGCAGGGCGCTGCGGGCTACGAGGTTCTGACGCCCGAGACTGACCCGCGCCGCGACTACAAATCTGTTTATGACGCCTCGGGGCGTGGTGATCTACTTAATGACTGGATCGGCCGGATCGCCAAGGGCGGCGAGATTGTTCTTGCTGGCTTTTACACAGCGCCGTTGCAGTTTGCATTCCCGCCGGCCTTCATGAAAGAGGCGCGCTTCCGGATCAGCTCAGAATGGGCGGCCGACGACATGATCGCGACTAAGGCCCTTGTCGAGGCGGGCACACTGGTGCTGGGCGATCTGATCACACACCAACAACCGGCAGCCACGGCGCCGTCTGCTTATGACACCGCCTTTACCGATCCTGCCTGCCTGAAGATGATTTTGAACTGGGGAACCGCATGAAAGACGAAATTCCAAATCTCAAGGATTTTGACCAACGCCTGCGGGACGAAGCCAACGAGGAACCCTCACTCGAGGTGCCACAGGGCCCACCCACATCAAAGACCCAGATCATTGCCATCTATGGCAAAGGCGGTATCGGCAAGTCATTCACGCTGGCCAACCTCAGCCACATGATGGCGGAGATGGGCAAGCGCGTGCTTTTGATCGGCTGCGACCCCAAGTCTGACACGACAAGCCTGCTTTTCGGCG
This sequence comes from uncultured Loktanella sp., assembly GCA_964351055.1. Classification (GTDB taxonomy): domain Bacteria; phylum Pseudomonadota; class Alphaproteobacteria; order Rhodobacterales; family Rhodobacteraceae; genus Yoonia. The sequence goes on from CAYGMX010000187.1 coordinate 800, forward strand.
GCAAGGCCTGCCCGACCATCATCGAAACATCCGCCAAGAAGAAACTGGCGGGTGAAGAGGTTGCCATTGGCGATGTCTGCTTCAAGCGTGGCGGTGTTTTCGCGATGGAGCTTGGCGGGCCGGAAGTCGGTCGCGGCTGCGGTGGCCGTGGGATCATTCATGGATTTGAATTGCTCGAGAAATTGGGATTTCACGACTGGGACTTTGACTATGTCCTGTTGGATTTCCTTGGTGATGTCGTCTGTGGCGGCTTTGGTCTGCCCATTGCGCGCGATATGGCGCAGAAAGTTATCCTGGTAGCCTCTAATGACCTCCAATCGCTTTATGTTGCTAACAATGTGTGCTCCGCAGTCGAATACTTCCGCAAGCTTGGTGGTAATGTTGGGGTGGCGGGCCTTGTCATCAACAAAGACGACGGATCAGGCGAAGCCCAGGCCTTTGCCGAAGCTGTCAGTATACCAGTCCTCGCAGCAATCCCCCAGGACGACGACCTGAGAAAGAAAAGCGCCAACTACCAGATTGTCGGCACTCATCAGAGCCAGTGGGGCCCGATGTTTGAAAGCCTGGCCGACGCGGTTGGCATCGCGCCACCGGTGCGTCCGAACCCGCTTGACCAAGATGGTTTGCTGGGTCTGTTCGACGCCAAGGACACCGGCGGTGACTACCAGCTGGTTCCGGCCACGGATGTCGACATGCGTGGCAAGAATGCACAGCCCAAAGAGAGCCTGGAGGTCATTTACGATGACGCCTGAAACCCAAGAAGCGGTGTCGGAAGACGTGCGCCGGATGCTGGCCCGCGCCAAGCCCGAGCAAATCAAACGGCTGGTCCGCGACATCAAGATGTCCGCCCCTGCCGCGAAAGAAAGTGTCAAATATGACGCATGACACCGCCACCCAAGGTTATGAAGTCGGCTATGATGATGCCGGGCAGGTCCAGATCATCGAGGGTACTGCGCGCGAAGAAACGTCCGTGCCGCTTGATGCCGGCACGCAGGCAACCGCACTTGACGGTGGCTGCACGGCAAGTGCGGGCACAATGGAAGCCGCAGCACGCGCTGCGGGTAAATCCGACATTCTCGATCAATATGCGAAGGACTATCCGCAAGGCCCCCACGATCAACCGCAGAGCATGTGCCCTGCGTTCGGGTCCTTACGCGTAGGCCTCCGGATGAAGCGTGTGGCCACGGTCCTGTCCGGTTCGGCTTGTTGTGTATACGGCCTCACGTTTGTTTCTCACTTCTATGGCGCACGCCGCTCTGTCGGATATGTGCCGTTCAATTCGGAAACACTGGTGACGGGAAAGCTGTTCGAGGACATCCGCGAGAGCGTCCACGACATGGCAGACCCTGATCGTTATGACGCAATCGTCGTCACCAACCTTTGCGTACCGACAGCATCGGGCGTTCCGCTGCGGTTGCTGCCGCGCGAAATCAACGGTGTCCGTATCGTAGGCATTGATGTGCCCGGTTTCGGTATTCCAACACACGCCGAAGCCAAGGACGTTCTGGCCGGTGCGATGCTGAATTACGCCCGTGAAGAAATCAAGGCAGGTCCCGTGGCACGCCCTGTTGGCGGCAAATCCGACCGTCCCGCAGTCGCCCTTCTGGGCGAGATGTTCCCCGCTGATCCGATGATGATCGGTGCAATGCTGGCCCCCATGGGTCTGGCTGCCGGTCCCGTTGTCCCGACACGCGAGTGGCGCGAGCTTTATGCGGCACTTGATTGCGGTGTTGTGGCGGCGATCCATCCTTTCTATACCGCCTCTGTCCGCGAATTTCAGGCTGCGGGTCGCAAGATCGTGGGCTCTGCGCCGGTCGGCTATAACGGCACTGCCGCTTGGCTGATGGAAATCGGCGAGGCCTACAATGTCCCAAAAGCCCAGATCGCTGCCGCACAGAACGCATTCCTGCCCGTCATCAGCGAGGCGCTGAAAGGCGCGCGGATCAATGGCACGGTCACACTGTCGGGTTATGAAGGCTCCGAGCTTCTGGTTGCCCGTCTGTTGATCGAAAGCGGGGCTGATGTCCCTTATGTCGGCACGGCATGCCCCAAAACGCCTTGGTCCAAGGATGATGCGGAATGGCTTGCGTCGCGTGGCGTGAAAGTGGTCTATCGCGCCTCGCTCGAGGATGATCTGGCTGCTGTTGATGCGATCAAGCCAGATTTGGCGATTGGCACGACACCCGTTGTCCAGCATGCCAAAGAACGCGGTATCCCGTCGCTTTATTACACCAATCTCATTTCTGCCCGCCCGCTCATGGGCCCAGCGGGTGCTGGGTCGCTGGCTCAGGTCGTGAATGCGGCTATCGCAGGCAAAGAGAAGATGGACAAGATGCGCGCCTTCTTCGAGGGTGTCGGCCATGAAGACACCGCAGGTGTCTGGGAAGGGTCGCCCAATCTGCGCCCCGATTTCCGTGCCGCACATCAGAAGAAGCTTGATAAAATGGCACGCGCCGCCAAAGCGCAGGAGATGATCTGATGCTTGTCACTGATCATGATCGCGCGGGCGGATATTGGGGTGCAATCTATGCATTCTGTGCTGTCAAAGGCCTGCAAGTTGTCATTGACGGCCCGGTTGGTTGCGAAAACCTCCCCGTCACCTCTGTGCTGCACTACACTGACGGCTTGCCACCACATGAATTGCCGATTGTTGTCACCGGACTGGGTGAAACCGAGATGGGCGAAGGTACTGAACAGGCGATGAAGCGCGCTTGGGAAACCCTCGATCCGGCACTGCCTGCCGTTGTTGTGACCGGTTCAATCGCCGAGATGATTGGTGGCGGTGTGACCCCGCAAGGCACGAACATCCAACGCTTTCTGCCCCGCACCATTGATGAAGATCAGTGGGAATGTGCGGACCGCGCGATGACTTGGATCTTTACCGAATTTGGCATGACCAAAGGTCGGATGCCCCCAGAGAAGAAGCGCGAAGAGGGGGCAGCCCCCCGCGTCAATATCCTTGGGCCGATGTATGGCGCGTTCAACATGCCCTCCGATCTGGCCGAAATCCGGCGGCTGGTCGAAGGCATTGGTGCCGAGGTCAACATGGTCATGCCGCTCGGTGCCCATGTCGCCGAGATGCGCAATCTGGTGAATGCCGATGTCAACGTCACGATGTATCGCGAGTTTGGTCGTGGTCTGTGTGAAGTGCTGGGCAAGCCCTATCTGCAAGCCCCCTTTGGCATTGATTCAACAACGAAATTCCTGCGCAAGCTGGGCGAATTGACGGGGCTTGACCCTGAACCGTTTATAGAGCGCGAGAAGCATTCGACCATCAAGCCGGTTTGGGATTTGTGGCGCTCTGTCACGCAGGATTTCTTTGCGACCGCCGAATTCGCGATTGTTGCCAACGAAACCTATGCCCGCGGCGTGCGCCATTTCCTTGAGGGCGATCTGGGATTCCCCTGCGCCTTTGCTGTGGCGCGGACGCGCGGCAAGAAGACCAACAATGACGAAGTCCGTGCCATGCTGCATGCCAAGCGCCCGCTGATCGTCATGGGGTCGATCAACGAGAAGATGTATCTGGCGGAGATGAAGGCGGGGCATGGACCCTCCCCAGTGTTCATTCCCGCAAGCTTCCCCGGTGCTGCGATCCGCCGTGCAACCGGCACGCCGTTCATGGGCTACGCCGGTGCGACGTATATCTTGCAAGAGGTCTGTAACGGCCTGTTCGATGCACTGTTCCACATCCTGCCTTTGGCCACGGAGATGGACAAAACCGATGCCACGCTGACGCCCTTACGCCGCGATTTCCCTTGGGACGCCGATGCACAGGCCAAGCTGGACGAGATCGTGGCCACCCACCCGATCCTGACCCGAATTTCTGCCGCTAAAACGCTGCGTGATGCAGCCGAGCGTGCAGCCCTCGACGCCGGTAACGACAGAGTCGTGCTGGAAACCGTCGCATCACTGCAACCATCCATCGGAGGACGCACATGACTGATTTTACAACAGATGCACCCGTTTCACGGGTCCGGTCTGCGCCGCCCAAGCGCGAATACTATGCCTATTTCGCGCTGATCTTTCTGGCCACGCTGCCGCTGTGCATCCTGACATGGGTGTTGAGTGCCGCGCGCCGGATGGAGCTGCCCGAAAAGGGCCCCATCGCGAAGGCCTGGACACAGGCCCGCATCATTACGCCACAGATCTTCAGTGCATGATCTTTGGTGACGACATTTGCCCGAAAGGGCATCCGATGTTCATCATTCCCCCCCGGGATGATGGATTGGGGCAGAGGAAGAGCTTCTGTCGTAACCCGGCCGCGGGGGGTGCGCGGCGTCAGTATTTTATTTTGGAGACAAAACATGGCTGACAAATCTGACCTATCTTTCACAGGTCTCACTGACGAGCAGGCCCAGGAGCTGCACGCAGTTTACATGAGCGGGTTCACGATCTTCACGATCGTAGCCGTGGTGGCTCACGTACTGACGTACATCAAGCTTCCTTGGTTCAGCTGGTAAGGAGAGGAAAACATCATGGCACAGTTCTACAAGATCTGGCTGGTATTCGACCCACGCCGCGTTTTCGTGGCACAGGGCGTATTCCTGTTCCTGCTTGCAGCGATGATTCACCTCGTCCTGCTGAGCAATGAAAGCACAAACTGGTTCCAGCTCGCCTTTGGCGGAATGTAATCGGCTTTTGCCGCAATAAATCACGCTGCGGGCGGGCCGGATGATCCGCCCGTAGCAAACACCGACATTGACGATGACAGGGCGCACCGGAACGCGGATGCAGGGCCTGTCCATGAATGGAGTAGGAAGATGGCACAGCTCAGCTTCGAGAGAAAATATCGGGTCCGTGGCGGGACACTGGTAGGCGGTGATCTGTTCGACTTTTGGGTGGGGCCATTTTACGTTGGCTTCTTCGGAGTCACGACGTTCTTTTTCGCCGTCCTAGGGACGATTTTGATTTTTTACGGGGCCAGCCAAGGCCCCACGTGGAACCCATGGCTGATTTCGATCAATCCGCCGCCGCTTGAATACGGTTTGGGTGCCGCACCGCTGCTGGATGGCGGCCTTTGGCAGATCATCACGATCTGTGCAATCGGCGCCTTCGTCAGTTGGATGATGCGCGAGGTGGAAATATGCCGCAAGCTGGGCATCGGGTATCACGTGCCCTTTGCATTCGGTGTGGCGATCTTTGCCTATGTG
>CAYGMX010000188.1:0-5935 GCA_964351055.1 uncultured Loktanella sp.
ACACACCAAAGCCCGCCACTGCGCCGGTCCCCGCAACGGACGGGCGCATCCTTGCCTCGCCCAAACTGCGCAGGCTGGCCCGCGAACAGGGGCTTGATCTGTCGCGGCTGGTGGCGGCTGGGCATGCGCAGCCTTTTCACGTCAAAGACCTTGACGCGCTCAAGGCGCTTCCCGATACCTCAACACCTTTGGCAGGTACGGTCGCCACCGCGCACCGGATCACGGCAGAGCTTCCCACCGAAGGTTTCACCGCCTTTGCCGCATGGGCGGCAGAAACGGCCAAGCTGACCGACAGCGCGGCGCTTTTGGCCGGACTTTGTGCCGCAAGCAGGGGTGCGGATACGGTTGTGGCCATCGACAACTTTGGCGACACTAGAACCTATGCAGCCACATCGCACCTTGGCGAAACGCAGCCTACGGACGATACGCCCCAAGTGCGGCTACGTGATCTACGGTTCACCGCAATCACCAGTGTCGCGGTCGGGGCCGAGGATACCCCCACGCTAACTCTGTGCCGCGCGGGTACGGGGCTGTCGATCACGCTGGAATATCGCGATGGCCAGCTTAGCACCAACGACGCAATCACCCTTCTTTCCAATTTTGCAGGCCGGATGGAGCAACCGCTCCGTCACCTGTTCTGAACTGACGGAGACCGACCATGGACTATACCGATCTCTACATCGACGGCGCTTGGCGCACGGGCGCCTCTGGTGAACGGTTCGATGTCACGAACCCCGCAACCGAAGAGGTGATCGCCTCTGTCGCCTCTGCCGAAATCGCCGATGCTGACGCGGCCCTCGATGCCGCCGCAGCGGCGATGAAGGAATGGGCCGCGAAAACGCCGCGCCACCGCTCGGAGGTGCTGCGCAAGGCATGGGAACTGATGACCGCGCGGCTGGACCATTTCGCGCATCTGATCACGCTCGAAAACGGCAAGGCCCGCGTGGATGCGATGGGCGAGGCCACCTATGCCGCAGAATTCTTTCGCTGGTTCGCGGAAGAGGCCGTGCGCGCAGACGGGATGCTGACCCACGCGCCAGCCTCTGGCGCAAGGATCATGGTGCAGCACAAGCCCGCAGGGTTGGCCGTGTTGGTCACGCCGTGGAACTACCCTGCAGCAATGGGGACCCGCAAAATCGCGCCTGCACTGGCCGCTGGTTGCGCTGTCATCATCAAACCGGCCTCCGAGACACCTTTGACCATGCTGGCGCTAATGCCGCTTCTGGAAGAAGCAGGCGTTCCCAGAGGTCTGGTCAACGTCTTGCCCTCCAAACGCACCGGCGCTTTGGTGGATCACATGTTGCATGATCCGCGTGTGCGGGTCGTGTCCTTTACCGGATCAACCGGCGTTGGGCGCAAACTGCTGCACTCTGCCGCCGATCAGGTGTTGAAACCGGCAATGGAGCTGGGCGGCAACGCGCCGCTGATCGTGTTCGAAGACGCCGATCTGGATGTCGCGGTTGAAGGTGCGATGCTGGCCAAGATGCGCAATCTGGGCGAGGCCTGCACGGCGGCGAACCGCATCTACGTGCATGCGGATATCGCTGACGCCTTCACCGCCAAATTCACCGCCGCAATGTCCGCGCTGAAGGTAGGCGATGGCACTGACCCTTCCGTCGATGTCGGCCCGCTCGTCAATGCCGATACGCGCGACAAGGTCGCGGCCTTTGTTGCCGATGCGGTCGCCAAAGGGGCCAAGATCGAATGTGGCGGCACCACGCCGAACGGCAAAGGGTATTTCTATCCGCCGACCGTGATGTCGAACGTGTCCGAGGATGCGGACTGTGTGCATGACGAAATCTTTGGCCCCGTTGCCGCGATCCAGACCTTTACCGATCAGGAAGACGTGATCCGGCGCGCGAACAACACCGAATACGGCCTTGTCGCCTATGTCTTTTCCGAAGATATGAAGCGCGCCCTGCAGGTCTGTGAACGGCTGGAATACGGGATGGTCGGGTTGAACCGTGGTCTGGTTTCCGATCCCGCAGCGCCCTTTGGCGGGGTCAAGCAATCCGGTCTGGGGCGTGAAGGCGGGCATGAAGGGATGCTCGAATTCATGGAAACCCAGTATATTTCGGCCAGTTGGTGAGCGGCATGACTGATGTGATCGCCGCCCCTTCTGTTCGTGCCCTTGCCCGCGAAAAAGGGATCGACCTTGAAAAACTGGCCCATGATCTGGGCCGGACCACCATCGCCCGAGAGGATCTCTCGGGCGGCGGGCAGATCCCTGCCCAAAGCAATCATGCGGGCTATTGGAATGTGGACCACGCGCAGTATGGCCCCGTGACCGAAGAACCGATGACCCGCTTTGCGCAGGTAGCCGCGGGCAATCTGGCGGCGGCCAATGCGATGATCCCGCAGGTCACGCATCACGACCGCGCCGATGTGTCCGCTATCGAAGCGCTGCGGCAAGAGATGAAGCCCGAAGCGCAGGCGCGCGGTGTCAAACTGACGGCGCTGGCCTTTCAGGTCAAGGCGCTGGCACGGGCCTTGCGAGACTTTCCACGCTTTAACGCCTCATTAACAGCGGATGGCAAGACGCTGATACTCAAGGATTTTGTGCATGTCGGCATCGCTGTAGATACGCCCGGTGGCCTGATGGTGCCTGTGATCCGCGATGCGGACCGCAAGGGCCTTTGGCAAATCGCAGCCGAAATCACTGATCTGGCGACCCGCGCGCAGGCCCGCAAGGTCGGACCCGACGAGATGGGCGGCGCGTCGATGTCGATCAGCAATCTGGGCGGCATCGGTGGCACGGCCTTCACACCTATCGTCAACCCGCCCGAACTGGCCATTCTGGGCCTGACCCGCACGGAAATGACCCCCGTCTGGGACGGTGCGGCGTTCCAGCCCGTACCGATGGTGCCACTTGACCTCAGCTATGACCACCGCGTCATCAATGGGTCCGATGCGGCCCGCTTTACCACCTATCTTGCGGGGCTTCTGGCCGATCCACGCCGGATGATGATCTGAGGGGGAAACCAATGTCCAACCATGCCGATTTGATCGTGATCGGGGCTGGCCCCGGTGGGTATGCCTGCGCCTTTCGTGCCGCCGACCTTGGGCGCAATGTGGTCATGGTCGATCCGCGCGCCACATTGGGCGGGGTTTGCCTGAACGAGGGGTGCATCCCCTCCAAGGCCCTGCTGCATGCCGCCCAGATCATCCGCGAAGCGCACGAGATGTCCGACTGGGGTGTCGCGTTTTCCCAACCCAAGATCGACCTTGATGCGCTGCGCAGCCGCAAGGACGGGATCGTCGGCACGCTGACCGGCGGGCTGACCAGCCTTGCCAAACGCCGCAAGGTCAAAACCGTCCAAGGCACGGCCACCTTCAAGGATGCGCAAACGCTGGAGATCGACGGGAAGGACTGGACCTTTGACCAAGCGGTGATTGCGGTGGGGTCTGCCCCCGTCCAACTGCCCGGCTGGCCGCAGGATAACCGGATCTTGCACAGTACCGCAGCCCTAGAACTGCGCGACATTCCCAAGGAACTGGCCATTGTCGGCGGTGGCATCATCGGCCTTGAAATGGCGACAATCTACAGCGCGCTTGGCGCACATGTGACAGTGGTCGAGCTGGCCGACCAGATCGCGCCGGGTGCGGATGCCGAGGCGGTCACGATCCTTGCTGCAGCCCTAGAAGGTATGGGCGTCACGATCCACACCAGAACCAAGGTAAGTGCGGTCAAGGCCACAAAGAAAGCGGTCACGCTGACCTGCGAGGGCGATTTCGAAGGCACGCTGAGCGCAGGGGCGGTGATCCAGTCGGTCGGGCGCAGGTCGAACGGGGCAAAGGTGAAACCGGAAAACGCAGGTATCACAATTGATGACCGCGGCGTCATCCCTGCTGATGCGTCAGGCCGCACAAATGTGGAGGGCATCTTTGCCATCGGCGATGTGACTGGAAATCCGATGCTGGCACACCGCGCCACGCATCAGGGCCATGTCGCCGCAGAGGCCGCCAGCGGCCATGCCGCGGGCCTTGATACTACGCTGATCCCCTCTGTCGCCTATACCAACCCCGAACTGGCTTGGGTCGGGTTAACCGCGGCAAAGGCCAAGGCCGATGGCATTGCGCACAAGACATCCAGCTTTCCTTGGGCGGCAAGCGGGCGCAATCTGGCATCCGGTGGCGGTGACGGGTTGACCAAACTGGTCTACTGCCCTGACACGCACCGCATTCTTGGTGCCACACTGATCGGGGCAAACGCCGGAGAGCTTTTGGCCGAATGTACGCTCGCCATCGAAATGGGGGCCACGCTGGACGACGTGGCCCTGTCGGTCCATGCGCATCCCACCGTGTCAGAGACAATCGCCTTTGCGGCGGAACGCGCGCTGGGGACCCTGACCGACCTTTAGGCCTGACCACATCCTTGCTCAGGCGGTGACAACATTGAAGGCCGGTCCATAGGGATATCCTGTTATATCCTCATTGCCGTCTTCGGTGATAATCAGAATGTCATGTTCGCGGTACCCACCGGCCCCCGGGTGGCCTTCTGGCACGGTCAACATGGGTTCCATCGAAATGACCATGCCTGGTTCCAGAACGGTATCGATATCCTCGCGCAGTTCGAGGCCCGCTTCACGCCCATAGTAGTGCGACAGGATGCCAAAAGAATGGCCGTATCCGAAGGTGCGATACCGGAGCAGATCCCGCTCTGCGAGGAATGTGTTGATCTTCTGCGTGACCTCGGCACAGCTTGCGCCGGGTTTCAGCAGGCTCATCCCGTATTCATGGGCCGCGACATTCGCTTCCCATATCTTCAGACTGGCAGGATCAACCGTTTCCACAAACAGCGTGCGCTCAAGGGCTGTGTAATAGCCGCTGATCATCGGAAAGGTGTTCAGACTGAGGATATCGCCCGACTGCAAGACGCGCGATGTGACGGGGTTGTGGGCGCCGTCGGTGTTGATACCGGACTGGAACCACACCCATGTGTCGCGGTATTCGGCATCCGGAAAACGCGCAGCGATCTCGATCTCCATTGCGTCGCGACCAGCCATTGCGACATCAATCTCGCGGACACCTGCCCTGACCGCATCCTTTACAGCATAGCCCCCGACATCCGCCACTTTGGCGCAAGCGCGGATATGGTCAATCTCGGCTTGTGATTTGTGCATTCTTTGACGCATCGTCATCGTGGCAACATCTTTGGTCAATTTGGGCGCAAGAAACACATGGAGCAGGTCCGACTGGGCCAGCGTTACATGGTCGGCCTCGTATCCGATGATCTTTGCTGTGCCTGTCACAGACAGAATGGCGCGCCAGTAGTTGTTTCTTTGCCAGTCCGTATAGGTGATGTTGTCCCCGTGGCTGCGTCGCCAAGGCTGTGCTGCGTCGATCCCCGCGCTGATGGTCACTGATTCTGTGGCTGTGACAACCAAGGCATAGGGACGGCCAAAGGCGCAGTAAAGAAACCCCGAAAAGTAGGCGATATTGTGCATCGAGGTGAAAACACAAGCCTCTACTCCGGCGGTGTCCATATCCGCCCTCAGGCGCGCAAGACGATCTTCGTATTCTTTTGGGGCAAAGGGGAGAATTTTTTCTCCCTGATGGAAACGGTAGTATTCTGGACGATCCATAACAATGGCTCCTTGGACCGCAAAAGCGGCTCAGAAAAGTCCCGGCGTTCAGGAAGGTTGATGCGGGTTTACATGTTCATGCTGGCGACGCCATCGCCGGTCCGCCCCAAGAAGAGAAAGCAAACCGGCGTCAAAGGCAAGTGCTGTCAAAGCCGAAACAGCGCCCCGGGCGTATCCGTTGCAACGCGCACAGTGGCCTGCCGCGCCATGTGCCATGCTAAGGCTTGGTTGCTGCTGATCACTGGTAAGCCCAGTTGGTGTTCGAGGTCGTCAATGATGTCCAAGGTGCGCAGGATCGTGCAGGACAGAAAAACCGCCTCTACCCCCCGTGTCTGACCCGCCTGCAACGC
>CAYGMX010000189.1:0-5933 GCA_964351055.1 uncultured Loktanella sp.
TCGAATTCCACCGCCTGAAACAGGCTTGGTAAACAGGCCGAGGCCATGATGACCTTTGGCATGATCTCGTCCCCTGTAAAGACACGGATCTTGCCAGAGCGGACATTGGTGGCGCAAATGTGCAAGGCAGGGCCACCGGTGGCGCAGACCGCATCATAATGAAACTGGGTGACGATCCTTTCCAGCGGGTTTTGTAGCGCGGGGCCATAGACATAAGGCGAAAACATGCGCGTCGTCATGTCAAAGGCCGCATAGACTGGTGAGTACTTCATGGCTTTGGCCCATGCCTCGGCGGTGGACCCTATCGCACCGATCCAGGGCGTGAACATCGGGTCGGTGACCGCGCCGATCTGTTCCCACAGCCAGTCAAGGTTTTCGATGGCGCCTTCGCGTCCACCCGCAACCCAGCCGGATTTGAGCGCGGCCGCATTCAAAGCCCCCGCAGACGTGCCGGAAATAGCTGCGATTTCAATATCTTCTTCGTGCAGCAACCGGCACAGCACACCCCAAGTGAACGCGCCATGCGCGCCCCCGCCTTGCAGGGCAAGGTTGATCCGTTTCACAACGCCGTCCAGCCACCATCAACGCTGATCGTGGTGCCCGTGATCTGGGCTGCGGCGTCCGAACACAGGAACACGGCCGTGCCGCCCAACTGCTCGACCGTTGCAAATTCCTTGGAGGGCTGGCGCTGGAGCATCACGTTTTCAATCACGTCCTCGCGGGACATGTTGTATTCTTTCATCGTGTCGGGGATTTGCGCCTCGACCAAGGGCGTCAGCACATAACCGGGGCAGATGGCATTGCAGGTGATGGGATCACGGGCGGTTTCAAGGCCGATGGTCTTGGTAAAGCCCACGATCCCGTGCTTGGCAGCGACATAAGCCGATTTATAGGGCGAGGCGGTCAGCCCATGGGCAGAGGCGATATTGATGATGCGCCCATAACCTCTTTCACGCATCCCAGTCACGGCGGCGGCGGTGGTGTGGAACGCCGAGGTCAGGTTGATCGCGATGATGGCATTCCATTTCGCGGCGGGAAAATCCTGCACCGGTGCCACATGCTGGATACCTGCGTTGTTCACCAGAATATCGCAACCTCCGGCAGCCACGATCAGGCGGCGGCAGTCGTCGCCCTTTGACATATCGGCCTGCACGTATTTCGCCTGTACGCCGGTCACATCCGCGATTTCAGCGGCCAATGCGTGGTCCTCTTCGGTATTGGTGAAAGAGTTCAGCACGACATTCGCGCCTGCCTTAGCCAATTCCCGCGCGATCCCAAGGCCGATCCCCGAGTTCGATCCGGTGATGACGGCTGTTTTTCCTGCAAGTGACATATTCGTGGCTCCGATTCTCTGCGTTGCGACTCAGTGTATATGCTGCAACTGCAAAAGCCACATCACGGGTCCGATAGCCCTAAAAAAAACGCCCGCACAAGGCGGGCGTAAAGTTATTGAGGCAGGTTTCATACAGGCAAGAAACCTATCGAGCAGTGCTCTCTTTATAAGCAATCCCTTGCCCGCCTCCAAGCTAAAAGTTTGAAAAGGTTGGTAACCCTCATTACGATCCGTCATGAAGAGGCAAACAAAGAGCAGGGGCACAACAAAATGACCGTCCGTTACTTACCGACCGTTCGTATGATCATGACGGCAATCGCCGTCTGCCTGTCCGCACAGGCCACAACCGCCGAACCCCAGCATGGCATAGCTATGTATGGCGACCCTGCCCTTCCACCTGATTTTGTGTCCCTGCCCTATGTGAACGCGGCGGCCCCGACGGGCGGCCAGATTGTGACGGCCGAGGTCGGCAGCTTTGACAGCCTCAACCCGTTCATCCGAAAAGGGTCGGTGCCATGGCAGTTACGTTTCTTCCTTGGCGAGAGCTTTATGGGCCGCTCACTGGACGAACCCTTCACACTTTACGGCGTTTTGGCCGAATCGGTCGAGACTGCCCCAGACCGGTCTTGGGTCGAATTCACCTTGCGCGCAAATGCAGCATTTTCGGATGGCAGCCCCGTTACGATCGAAGATGTCATGTGGTCTTATGAAACGCTCGGCACTGTGGGCCACCCCCGCTATCTGGGTTTTTGGGACAAGGTTGAAAGCATGGAACAGACCGGTGACCGCTCTGTGCGGTTCACCTTCAACGTGGCAGACCGCGAACTGGCGCTTCTGGCGGGTCTGCGCCCGATCTTGAAAAAAGCGCAATGGGAGGGCATCGATTTTGCCGAAAGCACGACTGAGATCGTGCCCATCACATCGGCCCCCTATGTCGTGGAAGACTTCGAGCCAGGCCGCTTTGTGTCATTGCGCCGCAACTCCGATTATTGGGGCAAGGATGTGCCATTCCGTGTCGGCACCAACAATATCGACGAGGTCCGGCTGGAGTTTTTCGGCGATGAAACCGCCGCCTTCGAGGCGTTCAAGGTTGGCGAAGTGAATTCGAACCGCGAATTCAATGTGGCCCGCTGGGAAAGCCAGTACAACTTTCCCGCTGTGCAATCGGGCGATGTGGTTCTGTCGGTCCTGCCCCACGAGCGCCCCTCTGGTATGACCGGCTTTGTCATGAACACCCGCCGCGACCAGTTTGCAGACTGGCGCGTGCGCGATGCGATGATCCAGATTTTCAACTTTGAATTTGTAAACGAGGCGATGACCGGATCAGCGCAGCCACGGATCACCTCTTACTGGTCGAATTCACCTTTGGGCATGACTGATGGTCCGGCAGAGGGCCGCGTGCGGGAATTTCTTGAGCCTTTCGCCGCTGACCTGATCCCCGGCGCTTTGGAGGGCTACAGCCTGCCCGTCAGCGATGGCACAGAGCGTAACCGCGCAGGCACCGCCGCAGCCCTTGCCCAGATGGAGGCCGCAGGCTGGACCGTGCAGGACGGCGTGATGAAGAACGCCACCGGCACCGCGTTTACGTTTGACATTCTGCTGCCACAGGGCGGGTCTGAAAACCAGTCCATCATTGATATGTACGTGGAATCGCTGGCGCGTATCGGTGTCACACCGACTGTCAGCGTCGCCGACAGCGCCCAGTTCAAGGAACGCACGGATGCGCAGGATTTTGACATGACCTATTACCGTGTCGGTGTGTCACTCTCGCCCGGAAACGAACAATTCAGCTATTTCGGTTCCGAAACAGCCGATCTACCAGGCGGGCGCAACTTGATGGGTGTCAAGTCGCCTGCTGTGGATGCGCTGATCGGGCGCTTGCTGACCTCGGAAAGTCAGGATGATTTTGTCGCCACCGTCAAGGCGCTGGACCGCGTGCTGACCTCCGGGCGCTATGTGATCCCGATCTATCAGTGGAACATCAGCCGCATCGCCCATGCCAAGGAACTGCAATATCCTGACTACATTCCGATCTTTGGCGACTGGCCGGGTTGGCAGCCTGATGTCTGGTGGTACGCGGAATAACGGCGGGGCGACATGTTCCCCCTATAGAACGGCAGCAGGCGGGGCCTTGGAAGCCGTGCCAACATCCAAGGCGCAACGATGCAAAAATTACTGGCCGAAGGTTTGGGAACGGCATTCCTGCTGATGGGTGTTGTTGGATCGGGGATTATGGGTGCGGCCCTCGCCGATGGGAATACTGCGGTTGCGTTATTGGCGAATGCGATTGCCACGGGGTGTATTCTTTATAGCTTGATTACGACCTTGGGGCCCGTGTCTGGCGCACATTTCAACCCTGCCGTGACACTTGCCTTTTTCATCCGTGGCGAGATCGCAGCCAAGGATGCGTTTTTCTATTGTGTCGTGCAGATCATCGGCGCGATCCTGGGCGTCTGGGCCGCGCATGTGATGTTCGAACTGCCGATCCTGCAAATCTCGACAACGGATCGCACCGGCATTTCGCAGTGGGTTTCCGAAATCATCGCCACATTCGGTTTGTTGTTCGTGATCTTTGGCGGGCTTCACCATCGCGGCGATGCGGTCCCCACCTTGGTGGCGGTCTATATTACCGGGGCCTATTGGTTTACCGCTTCGACCAGCTTTGCCAATCCGGCCGTCACGATTGCGCGCGGGTTGAGTGATACCTTTGCAGGGATCAACCCCGCCCATGTTCCGATGTTCATCGTGATGCAGATCGTCGGTGTCGGGGTCGCCGCATTGGTCCTGCCGCGCCTCTTCGCAAAGACCGGCTAGATCAGTGACGTGACCCAAAGGATTGTTGCATCCTCGGCGCTGATGGACACCACGTTATGGCCCATCGCGGCATCGTAATAGGCACTATCCCCGCGCTTGAGTTCGACCGGTTCGTAGAATTCCGTGTAAAGCCGGATTTGGCCTGTCAGCACATACAGGAATTCCTCGCCATCGTGGCGCACCCAGCCGTCAAAGTCTTCCAGATTGCGGGCGCGAACACGGGCGCGGTAGGGCAGCATCTTTTTGGTGGTGAGCGTTTCAGCCAAAAGCGCATGTTCATATGTTGTGGTGATCTGGGCCGTTTCTTCGCCATTGCGTGTCACCGCCATCCGGCCATTCACCTGCCCCTTCGAGGGGGGCGTGAAAAGCTGCGGCACAGAAATTTCCAACCCGACTGCCAGCTTTTTGAGCGCATCATAAGTGGGCGACATCTGCCCGTTTTCGATCTTGGACAGGGTGGAGCGCGCAAGCCCGGCCTGTTGCGCCGCCTGTTCCAGCGTCCAGTCGCGTGCCTTGCGCAATTCACGCACGCGCGCGCCCAGATCAAGCGGCTGGGCGACGCTGCTGTCGCCATTCTCGTGGGCGATGCGGATCAGATTCTTGGGATCGGTTCCAGGCATACGACTGTCATAGTGAGCCTGCGGACCTCTTGCAACTGACTGATGCACAGACCACGCACCGCGCGCCAGACATATTTGCTGTGCATTCATGCACAACAGTTTCTGTCTTTGCGGGGTTTTCCATCGGTGCAGACATGATAGAGGACAACAGAATTCAGACAATTGATGCCTGTACTGCGCATGGGAGACCAAAGATGGTCAAACTTGATATCATTTCCGATCCGATCTGCCCGTGGTGCTATATCGGCAAAACGAACCTCGACAAGGCGCTGATACAGTTCCCCGACCACCCTTTTGTGATCGAATGGCACCCCTTCCAGCTTAACCCCGATATGCCCGCCGAAGGCATGGACAGGCGGGCCTATCTCGAGGGCAAGTTCGGTGGCAAGGACGGTGCGGTCAGGGCCTATGCCCCCGTTGTTGCACAATCAGAGCAGGCCGGCGCGCCGATCAATTTCGAAGCGATCAAACGCACCCCCAACACGATTGACGCACACCGTCTGATCCACTGGGCAGGGATCGAGCAGCGGCAGTCTTTTGTGGTTGATCTACTCTTCAAGTCCTATTTTGTGGATGGTCGCGATATCAGCGATCACGAAGTTCTTGCAGACATCGCTGATACCGCAGAAATGGACGCGGCAATGGTCACAAAGCTGCTGGACTCGGATGCCGACACCGCCGACATCCGCGCGCGTGACGCGCATAGCCGCAAAATGGGGATCAATTCCGTTCCGACCTTCATTGTCGCACAGCAACACGCGGTTCCAGGGGCGCAACCGCCGCAGATGTGGGTTGATGTCATCAAAGAGATCATGGACCAGATCGCGGCAACCGAATGAGCAGCGCCCTTCGTAAACCCCTGCCACAAGGCGAATTCATTGCCTTGATGGCAATGGTGGCCGCGACCGTCGCCTTTTCGATCGACGCCATGCTGCCTGCGCTGCCGGAAATGGGTGCGGCGCTTTCACCGGACAACCTGAACCGTGCGCAGCTGATCATCACGAGTTTCGTGCTGGGGATGGGGGTTGGCACATTGTTTACGGGGCCGCTGTCGGATGCCTTCGGGCGCAAGCCTGTCATGATCGGCGGCGCGGTGATCTATATCGTTGCCTGTGGCATCGCATGGCAGGCGCAGACGCTCGAGATCATGCTGGCGGCGCGTGTTC
>CAYGMX010000190.1:0-5886 GCA_964351055.1 uncultured Loktanella sp.
CCGCGCGATGCAGCGTGGCGCTGACATACTCGGAAGCCATTGCAGCGTCGGAGAAGAGGCCGCGCGTGACCGGTTGGACAAATTCATCGAGAACCGTGTCGCCAACTACGTCAAGAACCGTGATCTGCCTGCGGTCGATGGGACATCGCGGTTATCCGAAAACCTGACCTACGGCGAAATCAGCCCGCGGCTGTGCTGGCATGTGGGCTGGCAGGCGCTAGAGGCAGGAAAGGGCGATGCAGAGGTTTTTCTGAAAGAGCTTGTCTGGCGCGAGTTTGCCTATCACCTGGCGCATCACACGCCACGTATCGTGACGGACAACTGGAAGGAAGAGTGGGACGCGTTTCCGTGGAATACGCAGGAAACCACACAAGTGGTCGCATGGAAGCGGGGCCGGACCGGCATCCGCTTTGTTGATGCGGCCATGCGCGAGATGTATGTCACAGGGACCATGCATAACAGAGGCCGGATGATCGTGGCTTCCTATCTGACCAAACATCTGCTGAGCCATTGGAAAATCGGGCTGGACTGGTTCGCTGACTGCCTGATTGACTGGGATCCTTGCAGCAATGCGATGGGATGGCAGTGGTCTGCGGGATCGGGGCCGGATGCCACGCCCTATTTCCGCGTGTTCAATCCGGTCAGCCAACTGGATAAATTCGATAAGGACCGCGCCTATGTCAAACGATGGATCGCAGAAGGCACAAAGACCCCTTCAAAGACAGCACTTTCGTTTTATGATATGATCCCGCTGCACTGGGAGATGTCCGCCGATGATCGCTATCCGGACCCGGTCGTCGCGGCAGATGATGGCCGCCAGCGTGCGCTTGATGCTTATCAAAGCCGCAGCTTCTAGGTGTCGTAAGGTAAGTGAAACTAAATTTGAACGTTTTCCGTGACTTCGCTGTATCACAGGTTAATTAGAACCGAACTGGAAAATGGGCATAAGGCCCCACCGAACGACAAGTGACAGGAATACAGATGATCTTGATGAGTACTGACGGGCAAACTGGGCTTCCCCGCTATTTCGCGCGGGTGTTCGACCAGATCAAGCACCTGCGCAAGGGCCGCGTCGATATCATTTTACCGGACGGGCGCCACTTCCGCGCCGAAGGCAAGGAGCCGGGCCATGTGGCCGAGGTTCATGTTCATAATCCAGACCTGTTCTCGCGGACTGTCCGCGAAGGTGACATGGGCTTTTCCGAGGCCTATCTGGATGGCTGGTGGACCACCCCCGATCTGATGGCTGTCATGGATTTTATGCATGACGATGCTGACCACATCTATGACGGTTTTCCGGCACAGTCCCTGATCCGGTTTTATGAACGGGTCCGGTTCTGGATGCAGCGCAATTCCAAAACGCAAGCCCGCAAGAACATCAGCTATCACTATGATCTGGGGAACGACTTCTACGGGCTTTGGCTGGACGATACGATGACCTATTCATCGGCAATCTTCAAAACAGGCCAGGAAAGCACAGAAGCGGCCCAAACTGCCAAATACGCCAGCATGGTCGACCAGATGGGCGCAAAGGCAGGCGATCACGTATTGGAGATTGGCTGCGGGTGGGGCGGTTTCGCGGAATATGCTGCCAAGGAACGCGGGCTCAGAGTGACCGGACTGACGATCAGTCAGGAACAGCATGATTATGCCGTCGCACGTATGGAAAAAGCGGGGCTCTCCGATTTGGTCGAGATCAAGATGCAGGATTACCGTGACGAAAAGGGCGTCTATGACGGGATTGCCAGTATTGAAATGTTCGAAGCTGTCGGCGAGCAATATTGGCCCGCCTACTTCCAGACTGTGCGCGAGCGCCTCAAACCCGGCAAGAACGCAACACTCCAGATCATTACCGTCAAGGATGAGCGGTGGGAAGGGTACCGTAAGGGCGTTGATTTCATCCAGAAGTACATTTTCCCCGGCGGCATGTTGCCAAGCCCCACGGTCTTGCGCCAAGAGGTTGAAAAGGCTGGTTTAAGTGTCAAGGGATCAATCGAGTTCGGCCCTGACTATGGCCTGACCCTGCGCCGCTGGCACCAGAGCTTCAACGAAAAATGGGATCAGATCGCAGCCATGGGCTTTGATCTGCGTTTCAAACGGATGTGGGATTTTTATCTGACCTCTTGTGCCGCGACTTTTGATAGCGGAAACTGCGATGTAACGCAGATTACCGTGACGCGGTCCGCCTGAAGGCAGGTCGCGCGCGTCAGAACAAGGACGTTGTGACATGCCTACCGCCGGACGCCTCGCTGGTGCCGTCATTTTCGGCCTCTTCGGCTGGTATATGGCCGGCATCGCCATCCCGTTTTTTCCCGAAGGGATCGCACCGGCCCCGTGGATTCCGGTGTCTGCGGCGGTCAGTCTATTCATCGGCTGGAAAGTCTGCGGCGGAAGGGCTGGGCGGGGCTACAACCCTGCCGTTGGCATCGGTTTGACCTGCGCCTTCATGATGGGCTTTTGCATGATTTTTCTTTTGGCCTTCAACGAGATGATCAGACTTGCCATGCGGATGCGCTATGACGGTCCGATGGAAGCAACGGTTGATGTTTTCAACCAGATGTTCAGGTTCGGCGGTTATTTCTACGATATTCCGCTGATCAGCACGCTGTTCATCGGGGGGGTCGTCAGCGCTTGGATCACAGAATATTTCGGCAAGCGTTACCCCTAGACTATGGATATTTTTGTCTACGGGACGTTGCGATCCCATGCGCTGATGGCGGCAGTCGCAGGTGCAGGGCCCGCGTCCAGCATACCAGCACGCCTGTCAGATTACGAAGTCTGTCCACTCTCGGGCAATGTTGTTCCCTTCATTCGGCCAGCGCCGCAGGAAACCGCCGAGGGCCTTGTCTGGCTGGACCTGACCGATGCACAGATGCGCCGCCTTGATCTATACGAAGGCGCCTTTGGCTATCGTCTCGAACCGGTCACGGTGCAGACAGACGACGGGGTGCGCCATGTCCGGTTTTACCTGCCACCAGAGGGCTGCGCGGCAGGGCAAGGCAGATGGAGCCTTGAGGCATGGGAAGCCGGTCATCTGGCACCTGCACTGCTGGCAGCGGCCGAGATATTCGCCCATGATCCCTTGCCAACGCCTGCGCAGTTGCGCGCCATGTGGCCGATGATCGAGGCGCGCGCGTGGTCAAGGTTTCGTGCAGATCCACGCCCCGCAACGCGGAGCTATCGCGCGCGTCCGAAGGATTTTGAGATTGTCAGCGCAGGGCCGCAGCATGGCCGCTTTTTCGGATTTCAGCGCCTTGAGGTCGTTCATCGCAGGTTTGATGGCCAGTCGTCCGATCCCCTGACACGCGAGGGGTTCATCGGCACTGACGCGGCGATTGTGCTGCCCTATGATCCGGTGCGGGATAAGGTGCTGTTGGTCGAACAGGCCCGTCTTGGCCCAAGGCTGCGCCATGATCCGAACCCGTGGATGCTGGAGCCGATCGCCGGCATTGTCGATGCCCGTGAAGCCCCGCAGGATGCAGCACTGCGCGAAGCACGCGAAGAGGCTGGCCTCGCGATTACACACCTTGAGGCGGCGGCAGCCTTCTATGTCTCGCCGGGATCATCGACCGATTACTTTTATACATTCGTCGGTTTGTGTGATCTGCCGCAAGATGCACCCTATATGGGCGGCTTGCCAGAGGAGGCCGAGGATTTGCGTGTACACCCGATGTCTTTGGACTCTGCTCTGGATTTGGCCGACAGCGGGGAAATCGCCACCGGCCCTGCGCTGTTTCTGATTTATTGGGTGCTGCGCCATCGTGAACGGCTCAGGGCAATGGATCGCGCTGCGATGACTTGATGTTCGGTGGGGCCGGTCCTACACAGAATGAACACACCAAAAAGAGGGCCGTGCCATGACGATAAGAACCGATCTCGCAGATGCCGTTGGCAACACGCCCCTGATCAAATTGCGTGCCGCTTCCGAAGCGACCGGTTGTACGATCCTTGGCAAGGCCGAATTCCTGAACCCTGGCCAATCGGTCAAGGATCGCGCAGCACTCTTCATGATCAAGGATGCCATCGCGCGCGGTGATCTCAGGCCAGGCGGCACGATCGTTGAAGGGACCGCGGGCAATACAGGTATCGGGCTGGCGCTCGTCGGGGCCTCGATGGGTTTCAAGACCGTGATTGTGATCCCCGAGACCCAAAGTCAGGAAAAGAAAGACATGATCCGCGTGGCCGGTGCGCAACTGGTCGAAGTGCCCGCTGTGCCCTATGCCAATCCCAATAACTATGTGAAATACTCGGGGCGGTTGGCCGCAGCGCTGAACGCTATTGAACCGAATGGCGCTATCTGGGCCAACCAGTTCGACAATACCGCGAACCGTCAGGCGCATGTTGAAACAACGGGTCCTGAAATCTGGGAGCAGACCGGAGGAAAGATCGACGGGTTCACCTGCGCTTGCGGCTCTGGCGGGACGCTGGCCGGTGTCGGAGAGGTCCTGCAACCCAAAGGCGTCAAAGTGGGGCTTTCCGATCCTGACGGGTCCGGCCTTTACAAGCTCTATACCGATCAGGTGCCGCCAGCGGGCGATTCCATCACCGAAGGGATCGGTCAGGGGCGGATTACCGCGAACCTCGAAGGGTTCACCCCCGACTTCGCCTATAAGATTCCCGATACAGAGGCGCTGCCCATCGTTTTTGATCTGTTGCAGCACGAAGGGCTTTGCATGGGCGGATCGACCGGGATCAACATCGCAGGGGCCATGCGTCTGGCCCGCGAAATGGGTCCGGGCCATACGATTGTCACCATTCTTTGCGATTACGGGACACGATACCAGTCCAAGATATTCAATCCGGTGTTCCTGCGCCAGAAGGGGCTCCCGTTTCCTGAATGGATGGAAGCGGAAGTGAACGTGCCTGCGGTGTTCGAGGACGTATGATCCGCCAGTTTACAGCCGCAGTCATTCTGATCCTCTGGGCGGGGATCGCGCCGGTTTCTGCCGCGGCGCAAGATACCATCTTGCCCAATGGCGCCATCATGAACACCGAAAACTGGGAGCGGCTCGCCCAGCGCGCCGAGGACCTTGACGGTCGTGAAGATGCTTCTGTATTTGGGATCAGCAGGTTACGGGCCGAACTTGTTGTCTGGCGCGATGCGTTTCTGGAACTGTCCACCATTAACGAAGGCCGGCTTGCAACGGTCGATGCCCAACTGGCTGCCCTTGGGCCAGAGCCGGAAAGCGGAACAGAACCGCCTGCTGTGGCCGCCCGCCGCGCGGCTTTGACAGCGCAGCGGGCCAACCTTGTGGCACCTCGCCTTTTGGCGCAGGAAGCACATGCGCGCGCCAGCGGCATTATCACCGAATTCGACCGTCAGGTGTTGCAACGCCAGACTGCGGAACTGGGTGTGCGCAGCCCGTCACCGCTGAACCCTGCCCATATGGCGGGGGCACTGGCCGCCTTTGGAAGCCTGATCGAAGTCGTCAGCGTCGAGACCCGCGCCGCCTTTTCCTTGCAGATGTCTTCCGGCAGGTTGGGCCAGAACCTGCCCCGCGGTCTGATCTTTCTGATATTGGGGATTGGCCTTTTGGGTGTCGGGCGCCGGTCCGTGACACGCTGGCGCGGGGCGCTGACCAGACGGGAAGGCCGCTGGCAGGCATTGTCCTTGTTTTTGTTGTCTCTGGTACAGATCATTGTGCCGCTTCTTGGCCTTTGGGCTTTGACCGAGGGGCTGGATGCGCTTGATATTTTTGGCCTGCGCGGCGGTGACATGGTGAACGCGATCCCCTTGGCGGGATCCTTCGTCATTTTCGGTTGGTGGCTGTCGCAGCAGATTTTTCCAACCGGTCCTCTGGGAGGATACTTGGGCTATGATGCCCAGACACGGGCGTCCGGTCGGCGTTACGGGTCGGCGATGGCATGGGTGCTGGCGTTCGGGAC
>CAYGMX010000191.1:0-5852 GCA_964351055.1 uncultured Loktanella sp.
AAAGGAGAAATCGCATGGGTCAGCTTGTCGAAGGCAAATGGCATGATGTCTGGTATGATACTAAGAAATCAGGTGGCGCCTTTGTCCGCAAGGACGCGGCTTTCCGTAACTGGATCACGGCGGATGGTGCGGCTGGCCCTTCCGGCGAGGGCGGGTTCAAGGCGGAAAGCGGTCGCTACCACCTTTATGTCTCTTACGCCTGTCCATGGGCGCATCGCACTTTGGTGTTCCGCGAACTCAAGGGCCTGACGGAACATATCGGGATTTCGGCAGTCCACCCCGATATGCTCTCGGACGGCTGGACCTTTGAAACCGACGATCACGGTGCAACGGGCGATACCCTGTTTGGTCTGCCCTTCGCCCGCGACATCTATTTGCGCGCGCTCCCCGCTATGACGGGCCGCGTCACTGTGCCCATCCTGTGGGACAAGGAACGCAACACGATTGTCTCTAATGAAAGCTCCGAGATTATCCGGATGTTCAACACGGCCTTCGACGGGATCACAGGCAATACGTCTGATTACTGGCCAGAAGAACTGCGGGACGCAATCGCCCCTGTCAACGACCGGATCTATGACACGCTGAACAACGGGGTCTACAAATCGGGCTTTGCCACAACGCAAGAGGCCTATGAAAAAGCGGTCCACCCCCTTTTCGACACGCTGGACTGGCTGGAAGCACGGCTGGGCGAGAACCGCTATCTCATGGGTGACCGGTTGACCGAGGCCGACTGGCGCCTTTGGACGACGCTGGTCCGGTTCGATCCGGTCTACCACCTGCATTTTAAATGCAACCGCAAGCGGATCGCGGATTATCCCAACCTGTCAGGGTACATGCGCGAGCTTTTCCAGATGCCGGGAATTAGCCAGACGGTGAATATGGACCATATCGTGCGCCACTATCACTACAGCCACGAAACCATCAATCCGCACAGGATCATCCCGATCAACCCTCGGTTAGACTATGATGCGCCACACGGTCGTGGCGCGTGATGCCATAGTGGTGGACAATGGCCGCGAGGTCTTTGGGCGGGGTGGCCGATTTGATGAAAGCCCGCGCATTGGCAGAGTGATGAAAGATGGACCCATCTGAAAAAAAGGTGGTGTCCGTCACAAAAACCACATTGGCATCCGGCTGCCGGAACTGCGCGAAATCGGCCACCGCCAGGGCGCTGCCTTCGCGCAGGACCAGATCAAGCACGATCACATCGAAAGACGTGGATTGGATGACGTTCAGGGCCCGCTCACCGGTCAGGACAAGCGTGACATCGACATCAAGTCGTTCAAGGTAACGCTTCCACAGCGTTCCAAGGTGCAGGTTGCTTTGGGCGATCAAGGCACGCATTCTTGCTCCCACGTTCCGGCGTTGGTTGGCTGGTCAGTTGCGCAAAGACTTAACCATTTGTGACCACAACTCTGCTCAATTTATTAACGAAACGTTAACGACGACTGCAACCAGCATCAAATGGCTGTCAGTCGCACTAATCCTTGTACATATGGCAAGAATCCGCTTGAAACGGGGAGCGGCAAATCAGGCGGAGCCTCTATGACAACTTGGATTACAATCTGCGACACCTGCAAGCGGGAAGGCTGGGAAGCGGGCGAAATGGCCACAACAGACGGCGAAGCACTTGCTAGCCTGATTGAAGTGGCGGCAACCGGCCTGACGGGTGTCAAAACGCGTCGCGTCTCTTGTCTGATGGGCTGCAAGAATGCCTGCAACGTGGCCATTCAGGGGGCTGGCAAGCTCAATTACACACTTGGTGCATTTGACCCGACAACCGAGGCCGCATCCGGAATCGTCGCCTATGCGATGGCCCATGCCGCCTCTGACAGCGGACAGGTGCCGTATCGCGAATGGCCGCAAGAAATCAAAGGCCATTTCGTCACACGCCACCCGCCATTGCCCGCCAGCGAATGACCAACACACGCGACCACGGAGGCGGGCTTGACGCAGCTACTGCGATCTATGGCGGTCGCCGCGCGGATTGGCTGGACCTGTCCACAGGCATCAACCCCGTGCCCTATCCCTTGCCGGACCTGCCAAAGGACGCATGGACAGCGCTGCCCGATCAGGCAGGATTTGACCGGCTTTATGCCTTGGCGCGCAGCTTCTGGAACGTCCCGCAAGGGGCTGCCATCATCGGCGCGACCGGCGCATCCGCCATCATCGCGGCCCTGCCGCGCGTGCTGCCCAAAGGCGAAGTCTGCATCCCCGGTCCGACATATAACGAACACGGTGCAGCCTTTGCCGCAGCCGGATGGGAATTGGGTCAAGACCCAAGCCATACGCTGGTCGCCGTCCACCCGAACAATCCCGACGGGCATCTGTGGCAGTCCGGGGACTTCGGGACGGCCTTTACTGTCATCGACGAAAGCTTTTGCGACGTCTGCCCTGAACAATCCCTCATCGAACTTGCCGCACGTCCGGGAACGGTGGTTCTGAAAAGCTTCGGAAAATTCTGGGGGCTGGCCGGATTGCGGCTCGGCTTTGCAATTGGTGACCCCGCAATCATTGCCAAGCTCGCCGATCTGCTGGGGCCTTGGCAGGTCTCTGGCCCTGCCCTCACAGCGGGCGCAGAAGCCCTCGCTGATCCGCAATGGGCCGATGAAACGCGCCTGCGCCTGACCCGCGATGCGGCGCGGCTAGACAGCATTGTGACGGCCAGCGGTGCCGAGGTAATCGGCGGTACACCCTTGTTCCGGCTTTATCGGGTGAGCGATGCGCGGGCTGCACAGGTCCAACTGGCGCAGCATCACGTGTGGTCGCGGATTTTTCCCTATGCGCCTGACTGGCTGCGGCTGGGTTTGCCGGCACCGGATCGTTGGGGACAACTGGAAGCCGCACTATGACCCTAGTCCTTGCAATGATACTGGATGCAATCACGGGCGAACCGCGCTGGCTTTGGTCGCGCATCCCGCACCCTGCCGTCCTGATGGGCCGATTAATCGGCTGGTGCGATCAGACGTTCAACGAAGGGTCGCAAAAACAGCTGCGCGGCATCGCGACCATGGCGGCGCTTTGCTTGGGAGCCGCTGGGCTGGGCTGGCTGTTGCAGCTATTTCCGGGCGGTTTGATTGACGTCATCATTGTTGCGGTCCTGCTGGCACAGAAATCGCTGGTCGATCATGTGCAAGCCGTGGGCGATGCCCTGCGCTTGTCGCTTGGTGACGGGCGGCGCAGTGTCGCAAGGATCGTTGGACGCGATACAGGCGTGATGGATGCACCCGCAGTGGCGCGGTCGGCGATTGAAAGCGCCGCAGAGAACCTATCAGACGGGGTCATTGCGCCGATATTCTGGTTTGCGGTGGCGGGACTGCCGGGGCTGCTGGTCTACAAGATCACAAATACAGCCGACAGCATGATCGGGTATCGCACCCCCCGACACGCCGCATTCGGCTGGGCTGCCGCACGGCTGGATGATGTGCTGAACATCATCCCCGCGCGACTGACGGCCCTGCTGATCTGGGCGGTGACATCGCGCCCGAACCTGCATGCGATCATGCGCGAGGCCCCCTTGCATCGGTCCCCCAACGCAGGCTGGCCCGAAGCGGCCATGGCACACGGGCTAGACATCGCATTGAGTGGTCCGCGCAGCTATGACGGCCAATTGCGCGACTATCCGTTTGTGAACGGCGATGGGGAACGGATGCTTGATGCAGATGATGTTGATCGCGCAGTAATGGTCCTTTGGAAGACATGGGGGCTTTGCCTTGTACTTGCCGTTGCGCTTGCGCTCCTGCACTGGCTGACCTGATCGGCGACAAGCCCCGCCCGTCGGGTCAGGGCGCTTGCACAAGGTCGCACCGCTGCTAGGCTGACCAAAATACCACCAAGGAGACCAACAATGCGGATCGCAGCCCTTGCACTCAGCCTACTTGCCAGCGCGGTATCCGCCCAGACATGCGGCGGGCCGGTGTCGGGTTTTATCGAAGGTGTCAAAGCCGAAGCGCGGGCAGCAGGGATTCCAGCCGCGACAATCGACAGCTTTTTTCAAGGGGCGCAGATTGACCAATCGGTTATCAATGCAGACCGTGCGCAGGGGGTGTTCCAGCGTGATTTCATCAGCTTCTCGCGCGCCTTGATCAGTCAAAACCGGATCGACAACGGGCGGGTCTATGGGCAGCGCTTTGATAGCACTTTTGACACCATAGAAGCCCGCTTTGGTATTCCGCGCGGCGTGTTGCTGGCCTTCTGGGCTTTTGAAACAGACTATGGACAGGTACAGGGCAGCTTCAACACCCGCAACGCGCTGCTGACACTGGCGCATGACTGCCGCAGGCCAGAGCTTTTTCGCCCGCAACTGATCGCCGCGATCGAGCTTTACCGGCGCGGCGGGATGACCCCCGCGACAACGACAGGCGCATGGGCAGGCGAGATTGGCCAACTCCAGAAACTCCCCCGCGAGATTGTCCGCCAAGGCATGGATGGCGACGGGGACGGTGTTGTCGATCTCAAGGGATCTTCTCCCGACGCGCTGATGACCGGTGCCAATGTGTTGTCATCGCTGGGATGGCGGCCAAATGAACCTTGGCTGCAAGAGATCATTGTGCCCGCCGGTCTGGACTGGGCACAAACCGGCCTGAACCACAAAGCCAGCGTGCGTGATTGGGCAGCGCGCGGCGTGACAGCGCGCCAAGGCGCGCTTGGCCCCGCCAACCTGCAAGCCTCTGTACTCTTGCCAATGGGACGGGATGGCCCTGCCTTCCTCGCCTATCCGAATTTCGAGGTCTATTTCGACTGGAACAAAAGTTTTGTCTACGTCACCACCGCCGCCTATTTCGCAACCCGGCTTGGCGGTGCGCCTGTCTATAATGCAGGCAATCCAACACCGGCGCTCTCCGGCCCGCAGATGCAGCAACTCCAGCAAAAACTAACTGCGCGCGGCCATGACGTGGGCGGAATCGACGGGATCTTGGGGGCGATGACACGGGCGGCAGTGCAGGCCGAACAGATCAGGTTGGGGCTGCCCGCGGACGCATGGCCAACGGTCGATCTGCTCAACCGGCTCTGACAGCAGGACCAGATCTTCTTTTGGCTAAAAATATCCCCGCCGGAGGCATCCTGACCAAAGGTCAGGACATCATCATGCGACCATCGCCGCCGCACGCTTGAGATCGACCGACACCAGCTGCGACACGCCTTGTTCGCCCATTGTCACACCAAACAAACGGTCCATGCGGCTCATCGTCACTGCATGGTGGGTGATAATCAGGAACCGTGTTTCCGTGCGGCGGGTCATCTCGTCCAGCAGGTCGCAAAAACGGGTCACATTGGCATCATCCAGAGGCGCATCAACCTCGTCCAGCACACAGATCGGCGCGGGATTGGCAAGAAACACGGCAAAGATCAGGGCCAGCGCGGTCAGGGTCTGCTCACCACCGGACAGCAGCGAAAGAACGCTGAGTTTCTTGCCAGGCGGTTGGCACATGATTTCAAGGCCCGCCTCCAGCGGATCATCCGATTCCACCAGCACCAGCTTGGCCTCACCGCCGCCAAAAAGATGCGAGAACAGCAGGCCAAAGTTGTCGTTCACCTGCTCAAAGGCGGTCAGCAGACGCTCGCGGCCTTCCTTGTTCAGGCTGGCGATACCGGCCCGGAGTGCGGCAATCGCGGCCTCCAGGTCGGTTTTTTCCGACACCAGATTGTCATGCTCGACTTGCACCTCTTTGGCATCTTCCTCGGCGCGCAGGTTCACAGCCCCCAAGGCATCGCGTTGACGCTTGAGCGCGTTGACCTCGCCCTCGACAACATGGGACGCTGGCATCTGATCAACGGAGACCTGCAATGTCTCAAGCAATCGCTCCGGCGTGACCTCTTGGGCTTCCATGATCCGCTCGGCGGCATAGGCG
>CAYGMX010000192.1:0-831 GCA_964351055.1 uncultured Loktanella sp.
AAAACCGACAGCGCCCATGCCGACCACCCCCCGCGATTGCCGCAGACCGCGCCCTGCAATCAGCCCCATGTCCAGCAGGAACAGGCAGAGCACGCCCTTGAACGGGGCTTCGATGAAGGCGCTGATTTCGGCCAGCCCCTTTTCTCCGGTGATTGCGCCGATTAAGAACGCGCCGACCAGCAGCACGATGGACCCGTTGAGCAGCAGTTCGCGCAACAGCCCCGGTTCCATCTTGCCGCCGCCGCCGCTGCGCGCCACCAGCCAGAGCGCCGACAGGATCGCGGGGGCCTCCATCACGGCGGCGACTGCCACCATATACCCTTCGGACGCGATCATCCGGCCTTCCAGAACGGATGTGGCCGCCACAAAGGTTACGATGCTGATCGAGCCGTAGTGGGCGGCGACTGCCGCCGCATCCACGTTGGACAGCCCCGTCATCACCCGCAGCATGGCAAAGGCGATCAGCGGCAGGCCAAAGGAGAGAACTAGCCCCACGATCAGCGACAGGATCAGCGTCTGGTCGATGCCGTGGGTGCTGACCGCGACCCCGCCTTTGAAACCGATTGCGAACAGCAGATAGATCGACATGCCCTTGGCCACAGCTTCGGGGATTGTCAGATCAGACCGCGCGAGCGCCGCGGCAAGCCCCAACGCAAAGCTGAGGATGATGGGCGAGATCAGGTTTGCACCTGCCAGTGTTAGGATTTCCTGCATCTGATCCACTTCTTTTCAGTTTACGCAGAGCCTTGGGGTGCGGTTGTTGTCTGGCCATGCCCCTGCACGACGGGTTGGCCCTAAATCGGGTGAAACATTTCTTTTTGTGGATCGTAT
>CAYGMX010000192.1:841-5830 GCA_964351055.1 uncultured Loktanella sp.
GTATGCTTCCAACCCGCCTTCGCCGATGTCATTCCACAGCCCGTGGATCGAAAGCCTGTCGTCCTCGACGGCTGTTTTCACGAACGGAAAGGTCATCAGGTTTTCCAACGAGATCACAACGCTGGCCTTTTCAAGCGCGCGTTTGCGGGTTGCGTCGTCGCCTTCGGGCAGGCCCGCATATCCGGGGCGCAGGATTTCCATCCAGCGGCCGACAAAGCTGCTTGATTTTTCCAGCTCGGGCGCATGACCGGCGCACATGTTATAGCACCCTTCCACGCCCCCGCACCCCGAGTGGCCCAGGACAATCAGATGCGCCACCTTAAGCGTTGTGACCGCATATTCGACCGCCGCAGAGGTGCCGTGGTTTTGCCCGTCGGGATTAAACTGCGGCACCAGATTGGCGATATTGCGGTGAATAAAGAATTCGCCCTGATCGGCCCCGAAGATGGATGTGACATGCACGCGGCTGTCGCAGCACGAAATGACCATCGATCGCGGGTGCTGTCCGTCTTCGGCCAGCCTGCGGTACCAGCCGCGGTTTTCGGTATAAACGGTGGCCTTCCAGCCGTGATACCGGTTGACCAGATATGCCGGAAGGGGGCGGGCGTGCTGCATGCTGACATCTTTCGTTACGTTCCGAGAGATACGTGGGATTTTCATGAAATTCGAGGCCTTTTTCGCCCGACCGTCAACCTTCTGGGAACCTTGTTCTGCCAAAAGCGGCCCTATGGAGACAGTGACCCCTTTCCCGACAGCCCGTTCCGCGACATCTGTTGATGTCGTGGTCCTGAACTGTCGGCATCAGATGCATTTTGATCCCGCCCCACTTGTGCGGATTTTTGCGCAGACGGATATCGTTGCGGCCGAAGACCTTGTTTCGCGGATGCTGGAAGAGATCGCTGTGCGCCTTGACGTAATGCAGCGCGGGCTGGCTGTCTGCGATTTCAGGCAAATGCGCCGCCCCGCGCGCCGCATCGGTGATATCGCCGCGCAGATCGGCCTGACGGAGGTTGCGATTGCCGCGGTTCATGTGCGGTGCTGCCTGATGCAAGAGGACGGTGTGGCGCTGGAGGCGACGATGGCGCGGCTTGAACGGGCCTTTGACGTGGCTGTTTCGGAAATCTGGAATTTCCGGGATGCCTAGGGCGGCGCCAACTGCCACTTGCAGCTTGCCCGCAGGCGGTTAGGTTGAGGCGGCAGCAACCTTTCAGGAATACCCCATGCCACTCGCCTTTGCCGACCCCACCGATACCGCCATTCCCCTTCATGTGGTCACGGCAGAGGGGCTTGATACCGCGATGGAGGGCCTGCCAGCGCAGTGGCGCAACTGGGCCAAAGTGCAGTGCTTTGCGGCGGCCTTGGGTGAGGTTGTCATCCTGCCGGATCCGGATGGCGGGATTGCGCAGGTCTTGGTCGGCTATGGCACTGCGGCAAAGCGGGTGCGCGGCCGGTTTCACATGGGTGCGGTTGCGCGCAAGCTGCCTGTCGGGGCCTATGCGATTGCCTCTGGCCTGCACGGTGCCGATCTGGAAGAGGCGGCGCTGGCGTGGTTGTTGGCAGGATACAGCTTTGACCGCTACAAAAAGCCCGCGCCACCTGTTGCGCAACTGGTCGCGCCCGATCAGGTTGATGCCGCGCGGATCGCCAGCATCGCCAATGGCGAGGCGCTGACCCGTGATCTGATCAATACACCTGCCTCTGACATGGGCCCTGCCGAGCTTGAGGACGCGGCCCGCAGTTTGGCCGCCGGACATGATGCACAGATCAATGTGATCAGGGGTGACGATCTGGTTACCTCGAATTTTCCGATGATCCACACCGTCGGGCGGGCCTCGTCGCGCGCACCGCGCCTGATCGATATCCGCTGGGGGACCGCTGGCCCGATGCTGACCCTTGTTGGCAAGGGCGTGTGTTTCGATACCGGAGGTCTGAACATCAAGCCGGGCAGTTCGATGGGCCTGATGAAAAAGGACATGGGCGGTGCGGCAACCGTTCTGGGCCTTGCGCATATGATCATGGCCTTGGAGATGCCGCTGCGCTTGCGGGTGCTGATCCCTGCGGTCGAGAATGCCATTGATGGCAACGCCTTCCGCCCGCAGGATGTTCTGACCTCGCGCAAGGGGCTGACGGTCGAGATTAACAACACCGATGCCGAGGGGCGGTTGGTGCTGGCCGATGCGCTGACCCTGTCGGACGAGGACCAGCCTGATCTGGTGATCTCTATGGCCACTTTGACAGGGGCCGCGCGGGTCGCGGTTGGCCCTGATCTGTCGCCCTTCTTTACCGATAACGATGGCCATGCCACCGCTTTGGCTGCCGCGGCAAGCAGGGTCGCCGACCCTGTCTGGCGGTTGCCGTTTCATGAACCCTATGAGGATATGATTGAGCCGGGGATAGCTGACCTTGATAATGCGCCTTCCGGCGGGATGGCGGGCTGCATCACGGCGGCCCTGTTCCTGCGCCGTTTTGTCGAAAGCCCGTATATGCATTTCGACATTTATGGCTGGCAGCCAACCGCCGCGCCCGCCCGCCCCAAAGGGGGTGTGGGCATGGGGGCCCGTGCTGTGCTTGAGGCCTTGCCAGAGCTTTTGGGCCTATGAGCGACCGTCGCCTGACCCCCGCCAATGGGCGTGTTGCGGCGATGCATCTGGCGGGTCAGGTCACAGCGGACGCATTCGTGCAAGGTTGGCCGATGATGATCGGCCCTGCGCTGACCGATCTTTGCGCGCGCCCTGATGGGCCGCGTGACAGGCAGCTTTTGATGGGGGCGGTGGTCACGGTGTTTGAGGACCGCGAGGGGTGGTCCTTTGTGCAGGCGGTCGATGGCTATGTGGGCTATGTGCGGTCGGCCGCGTTGGCACAGGTGATCGCGCCGACACATTTTGTGGGCACGGTCGCAACCCATGCCTATACCGCAGAGGATTTCAAGTCGCCGGACCTGTGCAGCCTGCCCTTTGGTGCGCGGCTGACGGTTGTGGATGAGCGGCGCAAGTTTTTTGAAACCAATGCGGGCTTTGTGCCCAAAAGCCACCTGCGCGGGCTGGACCGCCCTTTCACCGATCCTGCGACGGTCGCGCAACTGCATTTTGGTGTGCCTTACCTGTGGGGTGGCAATTCAACGCGAGGGATTGATTGTTCGGGGCTGATCGCCGTCAGCCTGACGGCTTGCGGTTTGTCCTGCCCTGCGGACAGCGACATGCAACGCGACGGTTTGGGCGCTGTGTTTGAGGGGCAGTTGCGGCGTGGTGATCTGCTGTTCTGGCAGGGTCATGTCGGGATGATGGTCGATGCTGACACCTTGATTCATGCCAACGCTCATCATATGGCCACGGTTTACGAACCTGTGGAACGGGCGATCCTGCGCATTGATGCGCAAGGTGACGGGCCGGTTCTGGCGCGCAAGCGTCTTTGACGTGCCTTTGGTCAGGACGAGTCCACGGCGCGGATCAGCTTACGTTCAAGCACGCGCAAGACCTGCCGCAAGTCATTGCCTCGCTTCAAGACCTGCCCATCCATCGCGATCACGGCATATTGCCCCTGTTTGAGCCGCAGCTTCGGGCGTTTTTCGATCCGGTAAAGCGGGTTCTCCGCTGTCCGCCTGAAAACCGAAAATATGGCAACATCGCGCAGATGCGACATGCCATAGTCGCGCCATTCTCCCGCTGCGACCATCCGGCCGTAAAGACCGAGAATCACATTGAGTTCGGTGCGGTGGAACGCAACCTGCTCGGGTGCATGGAACGAGGGCGCCGGTTGATAGGTCATAAAGAAGACTTGCGCCAAACCCCTACAAAATCAAGGTTTCTTGTGTCGTTGCCTTTATTATGCCTCAAAAATAACACCTGAGGGTCGCTTGTATTGCCTACTGGGAACACAACTTGGCGCAATAAATGGGACATAGCGAAATGCTACCCCGATGTCGCGGCCAATAGCCCCCACCCAGTTCGTGACATCGGGGAATTTCGTTTCCCCCCTCGGTCTTAACCACAGTTGATCCTCTGGATTGTCTCATCCTCGCCGATGATGAAATTGATCCGCGCGGGCAGGAAATCCATTGTGACCGCATCGTTGGGCCGGATCACGCGGACCGGACCCAAAAGCAGGACCCGTTCCAGCGCGGTTGCATCTTGGCCGATCAGGGTGCCATAGGCCGCAGCGCCGCAGGTGTCTGCGCCCTGCACAGGAAGTGTCTGGGTTGTCGCGGCGCAGCCTGCCAGTACGATAAAGGCGATGATCCGTTTCATGAGTTTATCTTCGCGAGTTCTTTCGCCAAGGCAAGTGAAACAGAACTCGGCGGTTGAAATCCCGCCTGCTTTGCCTGATCGTCGCGGCAAAGCAAAGGGAGAGACCGGACATGCGTACACGTGCAGCCGTAGCAATGGCAGCGGGCAAGCCGCTGGAAGTGATGGAAGTGAACCTTGAAGGCCCCAAGGCGGGCGAGGTTCTGGTCGAGATCAAGGCAACGGGCATTTGTCACACCGATGAATTCACCCTGTCGGGTGCCGACCCGGAGGGCATGTTTCCCGCGATCCTTGGTCATGAAGGCGCGGGCGTTGTGGTTGAAGTCGGTGAGGGTGTCACCAGTCTTGCGCCTGGCGATCATGTCATTCCGCTTTATACGCCCGAATGTCGTGAGTGCGAATACTGCCTGAACCCGAAAACCAACCTGTGCCAGAAAATCCGCAGCACCCAAGGCGCGGGCGTCATGCCTGACGGCACGTCACGGTTTTCCATGCTCGATGGCACGCCGATCCTGCATTATATGGGCTGTTCGACCTTTGCCAATCACACCGTCCTGCCAGAGATTGCTTTGGCCAAGGTCCGCAAAGACGCGCCTTTTGACAAGATTTGCTATATCGGCTGCGGTGTCACTACGGGGATTGGGGCAGTCATCAACACAGCCAAGGTCGAGATCGGATCGACTGCGATTGTCTTTGGTCTGGGCGGCATTGGCCTGAATGTCATTCAGGGCCTGCGTCTTGCCGGTGC
>CAYGMX010000193.1:0-5795 GCA_964351055.1 uncultured Loktanella sp.
GGACATCGATGTGTTGCTTGAAGATATCGAGAAGCTGGTCGCGCTTTTTGTCTGCGAGCATTGTGGTCGCCATATCCGTAAGGATGTTAATGTTCCCGGTGAGAAAGCCATTGCCTGCAAATGTGGAAAGTCTCGATTGTTTTGGAAAACTTAAATGTTGCCCGGCAATGGGCCGGTCGTGTCGTTCTACATTCATGGCGGGAAGCATGCGTGATTGGGTTGCTGCACATTTTGGTCTGACGCCAACGCGTTGTTGCAGTTTGGGAAAGCTTCAAATCTCGACATTCTGACTCATCTCAAGATATCGGCAGAATGCATTGATCAACTGCATTTGGCGTGGTGTCTGACAATTTGCTTCAAAAACCTGGGGTGACGCGACCAAAATGGCCAGACACTGTGCCCGAGAAATCGCCACGTTGAAGCGGTTACCGCTGTAAAGAAATTCCATGCCTCTTGGCGCGTCCGCATGACTTGAAGTTGCCATCGAATAGATCGCAATTGGTGCTTCCTGACCTTGGAATTTGTCAACGGTTCCAACACGTGCAGTCGGCAGACGCTTCTGAATTTCAATCACTTGCGCGTTGTATGGCGCAATGATCAGAATATCCTCAAGTGTGATCGGCTTGGTCACCCCATCCCGATCCGTCCATGCTGCGCCTTTGTCTAGAATGTCTTCCACCAAGGATTTGACCATGTCGGCCTCTTCAATGGATGAGCTAGTGTTACCGCTGTGCGCTACCGGTAGGAAACGCAATCCAGCACCCGATGCAGCGCTCTCACTTTGAACAAGTTGCTGCTCGCACCCCTCAATGGCATGCAGTTTGCTTTCGTAGAAAAGCTCGGAATTAAACGCGCAAATGTCTGGGTGGAGGCGATAGGTCGTTCCAAGGAAAAGGCCTTGACTCGGCTCGATCGTTTGACGACCCTCAAGCAAATGATCCAGTGCTGAAACGCCTGTTCCATCTGGATGCGTCCCTTGCGTTGGCTGTTCGAGTTGTTGTGGATCACCTAGCATGATCACCGTCTGCGCTGCTTGGGAAACGGCTAAGACATTCGCAAGAGACATCTGACCAGCTTCATCAACAACAAGCACATCAACGGCTTCAAAAGCATCTTCTCTTGCCCAAAAGAAGTGGGTCGCACCAGCGACCTGAACTTCACTGCTAGCAAGCTTACCTAAAACGTCATCATTGTTTTTTGCGAAGATGAGGTTCGGACCGTCGGCCTCTTTATTACCCTGCTCGGGCTTTTGAATGCAGGTCAGATCGACGCCCATTTCTGGCGCAGCTTCAATCACTTTATCAATCAGGTTGCGGATCACTTTGTGACTGTTTGCCGTTATCCCGACCTTCTTACCTTGCCGTACAAGCTCGCAGATCATCCGCGCTCCAGTGAAAGATTTACCTGTCCCTGGAGGTCCTTGAATAGGTAGCACACCGCCATTCATTTCTCTTGCAACACGCAATGCCGCATCAAGCGCTCCTTCGCCATCCGCTTGGAAGGGTTCGCCTCCAATATCCATCGGTGCCCGAAGCAACAATTCGCGGGCGCTTTTATAAGGGCCATCACCTTCGATGCCATGTTCAGCGACATATTCACCTAGGCGAAACAGCGAGGCCGCTTGTTCCTTAGGGTCGATGAACTTATGCGCGAAAACAGCTTCAGGATGAACATCGGCAGTCGCTTTCGACTTCTTGATATCGACTGTTTGATTTTCTGACGATACCGTCACAGCCGTTCCAACTTTATCGCCGCCAACATTATGCAGGCCTTCGTCGCCTCTGATGTCGGTATCCTGCGCATCAAATCTATAGCGATGCGTGGGGATTCCGGTTTTGGATGTCTCAACAACATCGATCAATTGCAGGCGACCAATGCCCGCCTTTTCTTCCAGAAGTTCGATGCCGCTCAATGCTTGAAGCCGGAACTTTTCCCACCACACAGCTTTGTTTTCGCGGCGATGCCAATCAAGAATATAAGCCAATATCCAGCGCGCTTGCTGTTCTGATGAGCGCTCTTCAGGATCAACGGGGATGGCATTGGTAAGCTGTTCAATCAGAGCCAGAACGCGCTGTTGCTGTTCGCTAAGCTCTTCGCTTGGGCCATCTTGCCCAGACTCAGGACGCGGGATTTCGATGCCCTCAGCCACTCTTGATGCTCTTAAGCCTTCGAGCCAATCACGCAAGCTCTTCGTCGCAAAGCAATCATCAGCGTTGTAAGCCGCGACAACCGCCTTTGTGTCCGCGTCAATGGATGGAATGTCGTCGAGTTCTAAGCCTGCGGTCACTCTCGTCAGTGCCATGTTGGCATCCCGCAAAGAAACCTTCCGCTCATATCCGCAGAAAGGCTCAAGTTTCTTAAGTGAATAGCTTTCAACGCTGGCACGAATAGCGTGTTTTGTGACTGTCAAAAGATCGACCAAAACCTTGCCTCGGAGAAGATTATCCACTTCATCTTCGCGCGTTGCGTACCGTCCCATTAGACGTTTCAAAGCCCCAGCTTCATAACCGCCAAAGTGATAGATGTGCATGTCTGGGTGATCAACACGTCGCGCGGTCACAAAATCAACGAAGCGCTCAAAGCAAGCTTTCTCGCTCGCGCGATCAAATGCCCAATCTTTTTCGTATTGCTGAGCACCGGCATCATCAAAGTAGCTGTAGCCGAACAGATATTCTAACCCTTGCTCGCCAACAAACTGGTCACTTTCAATGTCAAAGAAGACGTCTCCAGCCGACGGTTCGGGCAGTGCAGCAAGCCCGAATTCGGGAACGACATCCAAGAACTCAAACTTTCGTTCACCTGCCTCTCGCGCTGACACCTGGATTGCAGCTTGCGCACGCACTCTTTCATACGACGCCGGAGC
The DNA here is from genome assembly GCA_964351055.1 of uncultured Loktanella sp. Lineage (GTDB taxonomy): Bacteria > Pseudomonadota > Alphaproteobacteria > Rhodobacterales > Rhodobacteraceae > Yoonia. Next base: position 2,864 of record CAYGMX010000193.1, read on the forward strand.
TCCTCGTTGAGGTTGAAAAGGCAGGGGGCTTGGCATGTCTGCCAACGTCTTTGCTGTACCAAAGCCATTAGCTTGGAGCTCGGAGATTTGGTTTTTTGATATGCCCGCCACCAAGCAGAGATGATCATCGGCACGTCGTCTCTTCTCACACTGCTGTTCCCATCGACAGACATCGCAGTGACTTTTGGGATCAGGATATTCGACTTGGTCTTCTGGCAACTCCAGAGCATTTTCTGCTGCCGCCTTCACGCGCCTGAAATAGGCTGCATAGTCCGCAAACCGAAACTCCTGTGGCTGATAATCGGACCACGGCGCGACAACAAAAACCTTTTCAGGCGGACGTCCCTGCGCATTGGCGAGAAGTTCAGCATAGAGGCAAAGCTGAAGGACAGTGCCACCCTTTGTTTCTCGTGCCAATTTGGTGTCGATGATTTCATAGGAAAAATCCCCCAAATCACTCGGGGTCTCTACTCTCCGAAGAACATCGGCTCGGCCGCTCCATCGTCCATGTCGGAGTGCCGCCTGAATATTGATTTCTGAGCCGTTACGCATGGCTTCGAGGGTCGCATCAACAGTAGCGTCGGTGATATCGACGCCTTCGATTTTGGTCAGTTGATGTCCCGCATCTCGAAGATGTTGAATATATGCGTCTTCGTGCCTTTGGCCTCTTTCACGGAGGATTTCGAGCAGTGGGTCGTAGTTTTCAGGCTTCTTCAGCGCACCTCTTGCGACCTGCACATCAAGTGCTGTGAGATGTCCGCAATTGAGATGACCAACAAGGTCTGTGGCGCTGAGTTGTATTTTGTTATCAATTTTCTTCATAATAAGCGCCACATTAAATTGGATAGATCAAAGTTGCCATTCAACCAATTGTTCATGCAAGCCCTTTGCTCTACCCGATGTCGCCCAATATGGATAAAAAGAGAAACAATAACGCAAATAGGTTCTCCCATTAATCGTTTTGCGCACCTATCGGATCGGGCTGTCGTAGACCGGGCTAGGAGTATCGGCCCGTACACACAGCCTCTCCACAGACTGTAGGTTCGACTTGCCTCAATTTTCATGGTTGCAGCGAATGTCGGGAATGCGGGTTGCGACCGCAACATCTCGCTTCTCTGGCCAATTTCCGCAATGGGCCGTGAGCGGCGGGGAAGGGGCCTCCTTCAGATTTTGCTGCGGACATTGGCGGAAAACGTAGTGAATGACAGCAATAAGCGCCAAGCGTCAAATGCTGCAGGATGTACGAATAGCGGTTTTGCTCTCAAAGGGTAGAACATCTTTGAAGTGCAGCTCTTTTTTGCTTTCGTTGCTTATAGAACATTGATTTAGTGCAGAAACTTATTCAAGTGTTCGCGCGCTTGTTGCCGGATTTTTGTCAATTGTTCGGAGTCTATCGCGGGATCTCTCTAGGTATGGACATACTATCGTATAATCCGGGGCACGATGGTGCGGTTTGTCTTATTAGGGACGGACGACTGGAGTTTTCCATCGAGGCGGAAAAAGATTCGGGATATCGCTATTCGTATATCACTGTCCCAGACTTGTTGGATGCGACAACGAATCTCGAAAGGGTCCCTGACGTCTTGTGCATGAGTGGGTGGTGGCCTTTAGATCATCACGAATACAGGTTCGGATCCCATCGAAATGGGGGATACCGCGGTGTCCGGTACGAAGACGCTATCATGGATTCTGGACGCTTGTTTAGGGGAACGACCGACTACTTTTCATCGTCGCACGAGCGTTCGCATATTCTTTGCGCTTTCGGCATGTCGGATCTGCCCATGGGCACTAGGTGCTATGCCCTGATTTGGGAGGGTGAGATGGGCTCATTCTATGAGATTGACGAACATCTCAAGATCACCCTCTTAGCTGACGTCTTGACCCAGCCTGGTAACCGTTACGGACTAGCGTATGGGCTGGCCGACCCTACCTTTCCCAAGGACGGTCCTTACCCGCGCAACTCAGATGCTGGCAAGCTCATGGCGCTGGCCTCGTTTTCTACAAGAACGGTGCCTACCGAGATAGAACAAAAGTTAACCTCTCACATCCTTGACGGCGCGTATCACAAACTCAGCGACTTCGGCGGACTCGGCGAAGTACCATATCTAGATGTCGGCTTGGATGATCCAGAGTTTAGAAATTTTGCAGGTATCTTCAGCGACGCTATCTTTTCCCGGTTCCATAAATTCGCAGAGGAGAATTTGGAGATAGGACGACCTCTTATCATCGCTGGTGGCTGTGGGCTCAACTGTGACTGGAATAGCAAGTGGAGAGAATGCGGGCTGTTTTCTCAAGTATTCGTACCACCGGTTGCCAATGATACAGGTGCTGCAATTGGCACCGCGATTGATGCGCAACTGCGATATACTGGCGACGCAAAGATAGACTGGGATGTGTACTCTGGCCTCGATTTCCGTCACTTGGGATCGGTCGATTTGAACGCATATGATGTCTTCGACGGCGATCCCAGCATTGTAGCTCATCTGCTTGAAAGCGGGCTAATAATTGGGTGGGCTCACGGGAAGTACGAAATAGGGCCGAGGGCTCTTGGGAACCGCTCAATCATTGCCGCTCCATTTACCGATGAAACACGGATACGGCTTAACTCGATAAAACAACGGGAACAGTTTCGGCCGATCGCTCCAATATGCACTAGGGAGGATGCTGAGCAATGGTTCGGGTGCGTTACTGACAGCCCACACATGCTTTACACCTACCATGCTGCGACGGACGCTCTGGCTGCAGTCACGCATGTGAACGGAACTGCTCGGCTTCAGACTGTCACGCGAGCATCGAACTCTCGAATGTACGACCTCTTAACCGCTTTCCGAAAACGGACGGGCTTCGGTGTTTTGTGCAATACGTCTCTGAATTTCAACGGAAAGGGTTTCATCAATAACTTAGTCGATCTCGATGCATACACGACCGAACA
>CAYGMX010000194.1:0-5762 GCA_964351055.1 uncultured Loktanella sp.
TTCAATACTTCTTTTCGAGTACTACGACACCTGCGGTATGGGTCGCTTGTAGTGAAAAATCAGAGCCGGACAAGCGCCCTTCCATCATCTCAACGTCGTGCAAGGGCACACCAACTTCGATGGCGATCAATTCGCGCATGTCGTGCTGGTCAATGGTGCGGCCTTCGGCGGCAGCTTCCCGCTCCAAACGGGCCTGCACACGGCGCATGTTGAAAAACAGTGACTTCTGTGAAGAGGTGGAACCGGTCCGCACCATCGACCAGTTGCGCATCACATAGTCCTGAATAGATGCCTTGATCCACCAGACGGCGTAGGTGGAAAAGCGCACGCCGCGATCGGGATCGAATTTGTCGGCGGCTTTCATCAAACCGACAGATGCTTCCTGAATAAGGTCGTTCATTGGCGCGCCGTAGCGCTTGAATTTCGACGCCATCGAGATGGCAAGCCGCATGTAAGCCGTGATCAAGCGGTGCAGCGCTTCCTCATCGCGTTGATCGCGCCATGCGTAGGCCAGCGCCAGTTCGGTCTCAGCATCCAGCAACTCTGCTTTCATCGCCGTCCGAGACAAAGTTTGATCAGAAAAACCGGTAACGCCCATGTTTATTCTCCCAGGTGCAAATCGTTGCATTAACTTTGTTAGTTAAATTCGTTACGTAGTGATGAACCACTTGGATCACTAAAAGTCTTGCCCATGCCCTTGTCCGATCTCACTCTTGTCTTAGGCGGTGCTGCTTCTGGCAAATCAGGTTTTGCCGAAAACCTTGTCCTGCAATCCGGTCTGTCACCGGCCTATATTGCCACTGCACAAATCTTTGATGAAGAAATGGCCGCAAAGGTTTCGCGGCATCGCGACACCCGCGGCACCCGCTGGACCACAATTGAAGAACCCTTGGATATTGAAAAGGCATTGTCGCAGGCCAATCGGCACAGCCCTGTCCTGATTGACTGTGCGACGCTGTGGCTGACCAATGTCATCCTCGGCGAACTTGAGGTCGAGGCGCATACGACTGCGTTCCTGTCCGCTGTGGCACAGCACCACGCCCCTGTTGTTGTCGTTTCCAACGAAGTCGGTCAAGGCATCGTCCCCGACAATGCACTGGCCCGCAGGTTCTGCAACGCCCAAGGGCGGCTGAACCAACAGATTGCAGCGCAGGCAGATTTGGTCGTGGCGGTCATGGCAGGTCTGCCGCTTGTGCTTAAGGGCAAGCTGCCATGACGCGGCTCTGGCTAGTGCGCCACGGCCCGACCCATGCCAAATCCATGGTCGGCTGGTCAGACATCCCCGCAGACCTGTCCGATCGCGCGGCGCTTGCCCGTCTGCGCGCCCATTTGCCGGACGCACCGGTCGTTTCGTCCGACCTGCAACGCGCTGTCGCAACTGCGGATACACTCGCCCCCACCGTCCGGCTCTCCAATGACCCAAACCTCAGAGAAATCAACTTTGGCGCATGGGAACTGAAAACCTTTGCCGAGGTCGAGGCGGACGATCCGCAAACAATCCGCGCCTATTGGGAAAACCCGGGCGAGGTGGCACCGCCGGAAGGCGAAAGCTGGAACGCGGTCAGACGGCGCGTCGACGCGGCAATCGACCGCTATCTGTTGCAGGGCCATGCAGACTTGATCGTCGTGGCGCATTTCGGGGTGATCCTGACACAGGTACAAAGGGCGCTCGACATTGAAGCCTACGCGGCCTTCGGCCACCGCATCGAAAACCTTTCGGTCACAACGCTGGCACATGACCAAGGGAACTGGCGCACGGATTACATCAATCACAACCCGTGATGGAACAGCTCACGGAAGATCGTTGGATCTTGGGCCGCTAAGCACGTTAGGAGCATGGTTATGACATACCAACTCTACATCGGTGATCGCACGTTCAGTAGCTGGTCGCTGCGCGGCTGGCTGATGCTCGAAAAATTCGGGCTGCCCTTTGAAACACATCTGGTCGGACTTTACGCCGGCACGTTGGCCGCCGATCTGGCGCATCTTGCGCCTGCGAAAACGGTCCCAGTGATGGTGACTGCGCAAGGGCATGTGGTCTCTGACAGCCTTGCCATAGCCGAGACCTTGGCAGAGAACCACCCCGATGTCCCCCTTTACCCCCGCGATAGCGCTGCACGCGCGCTTGCGCGGTCGATCGCGGCAGAAATGCACAGCGGCTTTGGCGCCTTGCGCGGGGCCTGCCCGATGATGATTGCCTTTGGATGGGAAGGGTTCCAGCCATCAGCAGATGTGATCGCGGACCTGCAACGGATCGAATACCTCTGGTCGCTGGCGCGGGCACGGCATGGGGCTGCGGGACCATGGCTCTTTGGCGCATATTCTCTCGCGGATGTGTTTTATGCACCGGTCGCAATGCGGATCACGGCCTATGATTTGCCTGTCGGTGAGGCCGCCAAAGCCTATGTTGCGACGCACCTTGCTGACCCTGCATTTGTTCAGTGGCGCAAGGCCGCCCTGACCGAAAAACACGATCCCTGGCCCTATCCGATGCCATTGGCGCGCAAAGCCTGGCCCGGTGACCAAAGTTAACCTTTCCTAAACCCAGACCCCCTACCCGTTAACCAACAAACGGGGAATTCGCGATGGTCGCACTGGCCTATACGGTGGCATTTGAAGGGATCGAGGCGCGGTTGGTCGAAGTGCAATGCGCGGTGACACCGGGCATTCCTGCTTTCGCGATCGTCGGTCTGCCAGACAAGGCGGTGTCAGAGGCGCGCGAGCGGGTGCGCGCGGCACTCTCCGCAATGGCCATTGCACTGCCGTCAAAACGGATCACGGTGAACCTGTCGCCTGCCGACCTGCCCAAAGAAGGATCCCACTTCGATCTGCCCATTGCGCTTGCACTATTGGCTGCGCTGGACATCGTTCCGCACGACAGCGCGGCACAAACAGTCGCCTTGGGGGAACTTTCACTTGATGGAACCTTGGTACCGGTTGTGGGCGCATTGCCTGCGGCGATGGCCGCTGCGCAAGACGACCGGACGCTGCTGTGTCCGCAGGCCTGCGGGCCAGAGGCGGCATGGGTCGGCGCGGTCAATGTAATCGCACCGCGGACCTTGGCCGATGTGGTGCGCCACTTTACTGGCCAAGCCGTGCTGCAGCCCAGCGAACCCGGCGAGGTGTTGGGGCGCACCACAGCACGCGATCTGTCCGAAGTCAAAGGTCAGGAACGGGCCAAACGGGCTTTGGAAATCGCCGCAGCGGGGCGGCATCACCTGCTGCTGGTGGGCTCTCCGGGCTCTGGCAAATCCATGCTGGCCGCGCGCATTCCCGGCATTTTGCCACCCCTCACACCGACCGAGGCACTGGAAACATCCATGATCCACTCGCTCTCGGGTCTCTTGGACGAAGGCGGTATCAACCGCGAACGCCCGTTCCGCGAACCGCATCATACGGCCTCTATGGCGGCAATCGTTGGTGGCGGGCGCAGCGCCAAACCCGGCGAAATCAGCCTAGCGCACAATGGGGTGCTTTTCATGGACGAGTTTCCGGAATTTCCGCGCACCGTGCTGGAAACCCTGCGCCAGCCCATCGAAACCGGCGAGGTGGTTGTAGCGCGGGCCAATGCCCATGTGCGCTATCCCTGCCGGTTCATGCTGGTCGCCGCGGCAAATCCTTGCAAATGCGGCTATCTTACCGACCCGGCGCGAGCTTGCGCGCGGGCGCCGATCTGCGGCGAGGACTATATGGGGCGGATATCAGGGCCGCTGATGGACCGGTTCGATTTACGGGTCGAAGTGCCACCTGTGGCCTATACCGATCTGGACTTGCCGCAAGACGGCGAATCTTCGCACAGCGTTGCGCAGCGGGTGGCACGTGCGCGCGATATTCAGGAAAACCGGTTTCGCAACCACCCGACAGCGCGGGTCAACGCCGACGCCGAAGGACATCTTCTGGATGACGTCGCCACACCTGACCCCGAAGGCCGTTCACTTTTGGTGAAAGTGGCGGAACGCTTCGGGCTGACGGCACGCGGGTATCACAGGGTTTTGCGGGTCGCGCGGACCATCGCCGATCTTGAAGGATCAGGCGATGTGCGCAAACCGCATGTTGCCGAAGCGGTCAGCTATCGGTTGGCCATGACAAGAGAGGTCTAGCGACGCGCCTCGATCGCCAGCCAGATCCTTTCGGCAATGTTGACACCATCGAACCGCTCCAGTTCCTGAATGCCGGTGGGCGAGGTCACGTTGATCTCTGTCAGCCAGTCGCCGATCACGTCGATACCGACAAAGATCTGGCCTTTTTCACGCAAGAGCGGGCCGATACGGGCACAAATCTCGCGGTCCCGGTCGGTCAGGGCCACTTTCTCGGGGCGGCCGCCCACATGCATGTTTGAACGGGTCTCGCCCGCAGCAGGGACACGGTTGATCGCGCCGACAGGTTCGCCATCAACCAAGATCACGCGCTTGTCCCCTTTGGAGACAGCTGGCAGGAACTTTTGAATGATCAACGGCTCTCGGTTGATGCCGGCAAACAATTCGTGGAGCGAGGCAAGATTTCCGTCATCCGATTTCATCTTGAAAACACCGGCCCCGCCGTTGCCGTAAAGCGGTTTGAGGATGACGTCGCCATGTTCGGCGCGAAAGGCGCGAAGGGTCTGGAAATCGCGGGCGACCATGGTGGGCGGGGTCAGATCAGGAAAGCTCAGAACCAGAAGTTTCTCAGGATAGTTGCGCACCCAGAACGGATCATTCACCACAAGTGTTTGAGGGTGGATCATATCAAGAATATGGGTGGTGGTGATATAGGCCATGTCAAACGGCGGATCCTGGCGAAGCCAGACTACGTCAAACTCCGCAAGATCGACCGTCTGTTCCTCGCCCAAATGGAAATGGTCGCCCTTCACCCTTTGCACCGTCAATGGCCAGCCTTTGGCTGTCACGCGTCCTTGATCATAGGCAAGCCGATCAGGGGTATAATAAAAAAGACTATGCCCGCGCGCTTGTGCCTCTTCGGCAATGCGGAACGTACTATCGGCATCAATGTTGATCGGCCCGATCGGGTCCATCTGAAAAGCGATCTTGAGCGACATTGTACAGCCTCGTCCAGTTTGTGTCTGACCTGTTCATGGCCCAGCGCCGCGTTGTGTGCAATGGCCTGTCAGGTTTCCATAAAGGCGTTTTCGATCACGCTAAGGCCACCAACTGCATTTACCACAGCAAGATCAAAGCGGACGTCGGTCAATTGGCCACGTGGTTCCCCGGCAAGAAATTCTGCCGCGCTCGCGAGAATACGGTCCATCTGGCGGCGCCCCAGTCGCGCCGCCGCTGTTCCAAAACTGCGGCTTTTCTTGACCTCGACAAAGATAACCGTGGCGCCTTCACGGGCAACCAGATCAATCTCGCCGGATTTTCCGCGCCAACGCCGGGCCGCTATCCCGTGATTGCGCCGTGTGTAGTCGGAAGCAACGATATCTTCGGCGACGCACCCCGCGTGATAGCTCACAATCCCTGTCATTCATCATCTCCCAATCCAAGTGCCAGTTGGTAAACTTGCCTGCGCGGCAGTCCCAAGGCACCGGCAACCACTGTGGCTGCATCTTTCACACGCATCGTTTTCATCGCCTCGCGCAAGGCATCCGTCACATCCAGATCAGCAACATCCGTGGCGCCTGCCCGACCGACAAGGACAACAATTTCCCCTTTGACCGGCCGGTCGGCAAACGCGCTTGCCAATTCACCCAGATCGCCACGCGACACTTCTTCGAATTTTTTGGTCAGTTCGCGGCAGACCACCGCTTGCCGCCCTTCGCCCAATAT
>CAYGMX010000195.1:0-5758 GCA_964351055.1 uncultured Loktanella sp.
TATCGGCCTCGAACGAGACAACAACCACACCTGTTCCATCTCTCGAAAGGGGCGTTTCAATCACGATTCTTTCGCTCATGTCAGCGACGATCTCATCGGGCGACATCGCTTCGAGTTCATCATAGACGTCGAACCTGTCCGCCATCTCCAGCAGGTTCGTCCTTGTGGACATCCGCTGCTGGATGATGCTCAGGACTTCAAAAGCTTCGGTGCGCACGGTGGAAGCCGCCAGATCATCCGGAATCTGGGGTGATTCAACAAGCAGCCGTGCCTGCGCACGATAGATTTCCGGTAGCGTCAAGGCGTAGATCGTTCCAGCCGAAACGATCACAAGGAACAGGAGGCCAAAGTAAGGAATGCGCCGGAAAAACCGCGAGAGGTAGTATTTCAGGTCAAGGATCATGCTAACACATCCTTCCGCAGATGTTCCGCTGCGGGGAAAGCGGCGGAGGCACAGACCAAGATGGCGTGCACTGGCTCACTTCTCAATTCTGGAACCGGATAGAATAAGGTACCAACTCTCAAACATCTGGTAACAATGGTATTCGAAAAACCAAACAACTTAGCCAACCTATCAACCTGCACAGAAGCGGCGTATCGCCCGTACCCAACACACTTCAAAATTCTCGGCTAGCGAAACATGCCGACTCTGGGCGTTGTAGCATGGTCATGCGGCACGCACCAATGGAGCAATTCCACCATTGAAACCGCGTTATTTTATGGCCGGATTCTGATCCGGTTGTAAAGAGCCACAAGAGCGTTGCCAAAGGGCAAACAGTACAATCGGCTAAAGCACAGGCAACAGGCTGGCAGGGCGGATAAACTGACCTCGAGTATATAGTCGCAGCACAGTTGGGATAGAAAACCTATCCACTGCCCGTCCGTGACTATAGATTCCGTGGTCGGAAGATATTGCCTTCCGGTTCCTGGGGCGCGACCCCGCCACCGAAGAACACTCCGTCGTTCAGGACCTGCTTCACGGTCTTTTCCGTCACCTTCTCTGCATCGTCGGTATAGGCATAAAGCAGCGACAGATCGCAAAGCTGGTTTATCAGACGTGGCACGCCGCGTGCTTCGGTAGCGATCAGTTCGCAGGCTGCTGGTGAAAAGATGTCTTCTTTGGCTCCTGCAACCTTCATGCGGTGGTCAATGTACTTTTTGACTGTCTTGGCATCCAGCGCAGACAAATGAAAACTGGATGCGACCCTTTGTGCAAACTGGGTCAGTGCGGGATCACGAACATGGTTGCGCAGTTCCGGCTGACCGACCAGCACCAGTTGCAGCAATTCGTCCTTGTTCGCGTTGATGTTTGTAAACATCCGCAATTCCTCAAGGGACTCGCGGCTGAGGTTTTGTGCCTCGTCAAAAATCAGGATTACCCGCCGACCTTCACTGTATTGCGCAACAAGAAATTCCTGAAACTGGCCAAAAAGTGCGACGTAGTCCGCGGCAGGGGGGACAGGCTGGCCCAGAGCAAGCAAGACCCACCGCAGCAACTCGTCGCGGGTGCCGTGCGCGTTCGAGATCAGCCCGACCTGAAGCTCTGGCCCCAAAGACCGGAGCAGATGGTGTAGCAAGGTCGTTTTTCCAGCGCCGACATCACCTGTGATCAGGGTGATCGGTGAATGCGTCACGATCCCGTATTCGAACATTGCGAAAGCGCGTTCGTGGGCAGGAGACCAGAAAATGAAATCCGGATCGGGCACAAGGCTGAACGGTCGTTCGGTCAGGCCGAAGTGATCCAGATAGATGTTGACCGAGTGGTTCATTCAGATCCCAATGTCAGGCCGCAGACTGACCTACAGTGGCCACTTGAAATGCGATTCGATGTCTTCTGGTTGTCTAGCGGATATGCGCATTTCATACCAGACGACGACCAAAAGTATGGAAAAGCTGACTTTAGGTAAACCACGCTTGGCACTACATTGGTTCCAATACCGCGACAATAAGGAAAAATACGGTTTATCAACCGCTTATTTAGAAATCAAATTAGTCAATCATGTCATGAATATTGCCTTTTTGTGGCCTGCTAACCTTAATACATGTTCACTGTGACCCGCTTTCTTGTTACATATTTGTTGTTAAAGAATCTTAAGAGTGTGGAACGCAGAGATCGCGTTCCGAGTGAATGAAGTGCCGTAATTTCGGGGCACGTGTGTGTTAGAAACGAGTGAGAATTTAGATGTCTACTGATTATTCAGACTCAACCGAGCGTTCGAACTCCCGTGTCATTGTGCCGGCGCTCCCGCAAGGCGGTGCTTACAAGCTGGGTCTGAAGCGGGCTCTTGATGTTACGATCGTGGTTCTGAGCCTCCCCTTTGTTTTGCCGTTGATCGCAGTGCTTGCGTTCCTTGTTTCCCGCGATGGCGGCCGTGCGTTTTATTCGCAGGAACGTGTCGGTCGCGGCGGCCGCATCTACCGGATCTGGAAGTTGCGGACCATGGTGACAAATGCGGATGCGTCTTTGAGCGACTACCTGTCCAGTAATCCAGAGGCTGCTGCTGAATGGGCCTTGACCCAAAAGCTGAAAAAGGACCCGCGGATTACCAAGATCGGCTGCGCGTTGCGCAAGAGCTCGATTGATGAGCTGCCACAGGTCTTCAATGTACTGATCGGCGATATGAGCTTGGTTGGCCCGCGTCCGATGCTGCCCGAGCAAGTCGACATGTATCCCGGCCTCGCTTATTATTCGCAACGCCCTGGGATCACAGGGAGCTGGCAGGTGTCGAAGCGCAACGAGAGTTCATTCGCCGAACGTGCCCGTTTCGATACGGACTATGTCGCGAATTTGTCGTTTGTGAACGATGTTAAGCTGTTGTTCGCGACTGTGCGCGTTGTGGTGAACGGTACAGGTTACTGATCTTCCACCCCGCCCTTGTTACCGAGTGCCGTAGTAAAACAGTCGCGTGCGTCCCTGATCGAGGATGCCGCGGCTTATCTGCTATCTGGCGCTTTGAGCTGCGCCGGTGGCGGTCACCGCATCCGCTGTAATTTGCTTTCGTGGGGCGCTGCGCCCGCCGAAATCCAAGAAATCGATAAATCGAGTGCCATTTATGTCGAATTGTCAGGTTTTTTCCAAGTTTTGCGTTTGGATCACGACAATTTCAAAGTATGGTTAACGAAAGAGCGGGGCGCGCGCGACCCGTACCATTGTTTTGTTAAAGAGGCTGCCTCATGACCCGCATTGTTACGTTTCTGGGATTTTTTCTAACGCTCGTGTTCTCTTCGACGTTTGCCGCCGCACAGGACTACCGGGTCCAGCCGGGAGACACTTTGCGCATCGAAGTGATCGAGGACTCGAGCCTGAACCGATCCGTGCTGGTTTCACCTGACGGGCGGATTTCATTGCCTAGTGCAGGTGCGGTACGCGCCGGAGGGCGGACAATAGAACAAATCCAAAGCGCCTTGGCCGATGCGTTGGAATCAAGCTTTGTCACGAGGCCCAATATCTATGTGGATGTTGAATCGCTTGCGCCCGAGGAAGAGGACGAAACGATTGCGATCTTTGTTGTCGGAGAGGGCACAACGGTGGGCCAAGTCGACATTGCCCCGGGTTCGACCCTCTTGCAGTCTATCGCAGCCTTCGGTGGTTTCACCAATTTTGCAGCGACAAAGCGCATCCAACTGCGTCGCGGATCAGACATCTATCTGATAGATTATACCAAGATTCTGGATGGCACGAGCACGAACGGCGCAGTGCGGATGCGCGAAGGTGATGTGATCATCATTCCACAGCGCAAGCTGTTTGAATAAATCAACGCACCCCAAGCTGCCGTGGGGGGGCGGTTATCAATGAAGCATTTCGTCAGTTTGTTTATTCTGGCCGGGTTTCTGCCTTTGTCTGCTATTGCCCAAGAGGCAGAGCCGGGCGGTGTGTCCTTCTCATTTGATCTGGGCCAGTCTTTCAACATCAGCAATGACCGCGACCTTGCGACTCTCGAAGACGAGTCAGGCGTTGATAGCATCACCGGTCTTGGCTTTGGTGTGGTCACCGAAACGCGGACCCAGCGGTTGTCATTTGATCTGGCCACTGATTTGCGTGTTCGTGACGGTGCTTTTGCCAATGATGACGCCACGGCGCTGCTCGCATACAGCCGCAACAGTGCTGATGCCGAGCTGGAACTGTCTGCGGGATGGACGCGCGAGGACATCGCCTTTCTGCGCGGCGTTACAGATTTCATCGATGCAGAAGGGAACCTGATCCTTCCGGCTGACTTTGACGATTTAACCGGAACGGGTATTCGTGAATTCACGAATGCGACAGCGTCTTTGCGCTGGGGCGATACAGCGCCTGTCGGCTATTCGCTTAGCCTTTCCCAGGATTTCCTGCGGTACGAGGATGCTAGCGCAACACTCTTGGATTCTGATACGACGTCGCTGGGTGCAGGTATGCGGCTAGATATCAACGAAGTCACGACCGCGAACCTTGATCTAGGATTTACATGGTTGGACGAGGTCGGCGCAGCACCCGAGGAAACGGTTGCATTCAGTGGCGCGCTAACCTTTGACCGGCCATTGGGGGATTTGACAACCCGATTGACCGCCTCGCGGGATGATGACGGGGCGGTTTTCTGGTCTGCGTCTGTCGACCGTAGCCTTGACTTGCCGTCGGGTGCGCTTGCGGCCTCTTTCGGGCTTGCAGAAAATGACGCGGGTGGCACAGAAGTGACCGGTCAAATTGCTTACAGCCACGCATTACCGAGCGGTGAAATCGGTCTGCGCGCGGATACAAGTGTATCTGCGGGCGGTGGTGTGCGCACCTCAACCTTGCAAGCCAGCTATCTGCAAGACCTGTCGCCGGTCAGCAGGATGCAGGTGCGGTTCGATTTTGGCGAAGCACGCGAGCTTGATGGCAGTTCCGATCTCGCAACGGGTGGGGTGTCGGCCAGTTACGGGGTGAGCCTCACTGAATTCTGGGACTTCAACATCGGTGCGCGTACAGATGTACGTGAGGACGACGGCACCCGCACCCGAAGTGATACTCTTTTCATCACTCTGGATCGTACCTATTCATGGCGCCCCTGACAAAGACTGCGAATCGCTGAGTATCTGCGGGCAACGCTGTTCTGGCGGCATCTCTTACGGCGGAAATATGTTAGGCTGTGCCGATCCCTGCCGATGAACGGTACAGATCCAAGACATGCTTTACCTTTTGTTCTGTGACGCATTAGGTTGAAACACACGTAAAATGACGTGTGGTTTTCTAGTGCGGGACTATCATCGGAATTGTGATCTGCCCTTCAACTTTAACGGTATGTTAACCAATTGGAGCCAACCTAGACATAGTCCGGACAAATTTTGGACAGAATTTTCGGGGAAGCTCGGGGAATACCTCTGACTTGGCCCTCTGGAATGGCCGCGAAGTAGGCAGGAGCAGACGATGAACATACTCTACATAGCCCTCGGAATAGGCTTAGGCATGTTTGCTGCGCTGGTTTCTCTCCTGTCGGGTTATGGCATCCTTATCGCTGTCGCGGCCTACATGATTGGTGGTATGGTCGGCGTTCTTGCAGGCGTCACCTGGATGCTTTTGCCGCATCGCACAGCCCCACAAAAACAACCGGTCTCGCAGCAAAGCTGACAGAGCTGTCACCGTCGCAAGGCGCTGCTGTTGATGTGGCCAGTTACTGCAATCCGTATCCTGTGCTTGCAGAGCCGGTCTGCGTGACTTCCCTAAGAAATCAGAGAGACTGCGTCCTGCCCAGTTGGTTTCCGGTAACTGGGCCTGTACTAGGCTTGGAACAGTGGGAAACTGACG
>CAYGMX010000196.1:0-5716 GCA_964351055.1 uncultured Loktanella sp.
AATCGTGATCACCGGCAGGTCCCGCAGGTCTTTGCGCCCCTTTATGCTGGCGGGTTTGGCTGCATCCGCTTCGGCGACGGCCGCGTCAGGGAAATGATCCGGGATGCCATGCTGGTGGATGGCGATCAGGGACACGGCGCGCGGTTCGGTCGGATCACCCAAGCGGGCGACGATCCGCGCCTTGGGCAGGCCCAGGCGCCCCTTGGATCCGGCTTGTTCCGCCTCGACCAGCTCGCCGTCTTTTGCGCCGCCGGTCGCACCGGCGGCCACTGTCCATTGCTTGTCGGCACCCTTGTCGATGGGCAGGACGCGCCCGCCTTCTGATCCGGCGCGGAAGACGCCCAGAATCCGCAAAGGGTTGGTCCCGATCCGGCGGATCATGCGGGCGGTGTGGCTGTGGTCCTCGGTTTTGTCGACCGTGATGCGGCCAAGGATACGGTCACCCTGCCCAAGTGCGGGATCGCTGGAGCGCAGCAGCATCAGGATGCGCGGCTCTGCGCCTTCGCCCTTCCATTCCAGCGGACGGGCGAACAGATCCCCATCCGCATCCGCGCCTGTGATCTCCAGAACCGACACCGGCGGCAGGTCTTCGGCATCGCGGTAGGAGCTACGCCGCTTGGTCAGTTTGCCCGCTTCCTCCAATTCCTTGAGCAGGCGCTTGAGGTCGATCCGCGCGGCCCCTTTGATACCGAACGCCTTTGCGATGTCGCGCTTGGCGGCTTTGGTAGGGTTCTGGGCAATCCAGTCAAGGATTTCGGACTTGGAGGGGATGCGTGTCATTGGAAAGGCCTAGCATGCAATGATGACGACAGCCAATTCCTTGAGAAAGAATTGGTCAAAATACTCATGGAGTTTTTTTGGCAGACTTCCAGTGAAAGTCCGTCTTTTTGCGCTTTATGCAAAATAGTCCTTCAGAATGCGGGAATAGATCGCCTTCAACTGCCCGATCTGTTCCACAGATACCCGTTCATCGACCTGATGCATCGTCTTGCCGACCAGTCCGAATTCAACGACAGGGCAGTGGTCTTTGACAAACCGCGCGTCCGATGTGCCGCCGGAGGTCGACAGCTCCGGCTTGCGCCCTGTTTCGGCCGCGACCGCGCGGCCAACCAGATCAGACAGTTCACCTGGTGGCGTGACAAAGCTTTCGCCGGACACTTTGACGCGCATCTCGACCCGCACGTCAAAATCCGCAGCGATCCTGTCGGCCTCGCGCTGCATCCAATCCGTCAGTTCGGTGCTCGTATGCACATCGTTGAAACGGATGTTCACCGTGGCTTTGGTCTGTGACGGGATCACATTGGTGGCGGGGTTGCCTGTGTCGATGGTCAGCACCTGCAGCGACGACGGATCAAAATGATCGGTCCCTTCGTCCAAGACCCGTGACGACAGCACATCCATCAGCCGCGCCATGGCAGGCATCGGGTTCTTGGCGCGGTGCGGATAGGCGGAATGACCTTGTACGCCGGTCACAGTGAAGAACGCTGTCATCGACCCGCGCCGCCCGATCTTCATAGCCTCACCCATGACGTCAGGGCAGGTCGGCTCACCCACCAGACAGACCGACATCGCCTCATTATTGGCAGCCATCCAATCGAGCAGGGCGGTGGTCCCGTCTACCGCATCGCCTTCTTCGTCACCTGTGATGGCCAGAACAACCGCGCCATCCGGCGGGGTTTCGGCCACAAAATCAATCGCAGCGGCGGCAAAGGCCGCGACGCCTGATTTCATATCCGTCGCACCACGCCCGTAAAGATAGCCGTCTTTGATCTCGGCCCCGAAGGGGGGCATGGTCCATGCAGCCTCGTCCCCCAAAGGGACCACATCGGTATGCCCGTTGAACCCGAAGGTGCGGTTCGCGCCCTGACGACCCCAGCGCGCATAAAGGTTCGAAACCCCGCCCCGATCCACGCGGGTGCAGGTGAAACCACCGCTGGTCAGCACCTTTTCAAGCAAGACCAGCGCACCGCCCTCTTCCGGCGTCACCGAAGGGCAGCGGACAAGATCGGCAGTGAGGGCAACGGGATCGATCGGCATGTTCAGGGCTCCTTTGCGCTATGGCTAGCGGGAAGTGCGGCGGGATGCAATTTCCAGCCTGCACTTGACCGTCGCTCATCCGTTGCGGCAATGTCATTTCAACTCACCCGTTAAGGTCGCCATGTTCTACGTCGCCGTCATGCCTGTGCCTGTCTATGTGGTAGCCCTGGGAGCCGTTGCCCTCCTCCTGCTTCGCACATTGATCATTCGGCGCGACTCCGGACCATTGCTGGTGAAAGTCACGACATGGATCACACTGGCCGCAATCGGCTTGGCCTTTGCGGCCCTCTACTTCACGTGGGACTACAGTATTTCACGGCGCGCGTGTCTCACCGGACTCTTCGGAGTTCTTGGCGCACAAGCCGTGATCGGGGCTCAGCTGATCGCTCTGATCTGGGCGATGGTGGTGAAATGGCAGGTGACGATGGGTTGGCTGCGGGCAAATAAGGGCCATGCCGCTCTTATCGTCGTGGGCCAGGTCATTTCAGCACTTGTTCTGGCACGATCAGCAGTACTGTGCACGGTCTGACGGGCGCACCTTATTCGCGTACAACATAAGTATGAATAGTAAAGATCACCGCATTGGTGCGTGGCAAGCGCAGGATGCATTGACGCTCTGACCGGACAAAGGGCATCTGCGCACCCTTGATCCGCTTGAATGGCTGGTGCAGGTCAGGATCGATATAGCGCAGCTTGTTGAACCGCCACAGCGGGCGGCCCACCTGCACACCATCGAAAAGCCGCTGCACACGGCGGGCGATATTGTCGTCATATTCATCCACGGGTTCATGAATACCGATCAGCGGGCGGTTGATCTTTTCGGCAAGCTTCCAGCCTGCGGGAAAACACAAGGCGGCGGCGGTCAGCACATGTTCTGCGCCGCGCTTTTCAAGCACGCAGATATCCTCTTGCACCAGATGACCCAGTGTCAAAAGCGGTGCCGCGCGATCAATCGCCACAACACGCCCGTCAGGGCAGGTGACATCCGTAGCGGAGATGGCAAACCCCAGGGTGGGGAGGATGTTCAGCGCCTCTTCCAGGACTTCGGAACTGGCGGCGCACCCTTCCTTCTCGTAAAGGACCGCCTCTTTCCGGTCACACAGCAAGCGGGCGCGGAAGGCCATCTGCGCGGCATAGACATCATCGACGCGCAGCCAGTCATCGGCATCACAAGGCATCGTCCCGGGCAAACGTGGCGCGCTTTGCTGCGCTTGTGGCAATGCGGTCTGAAGGATCGGTGTCATCGGGTGCGGGTCTGCAAAGGGTTACTTTGGCTGGTCGAAAAACGGTGTCATCTGCGCGACGATCACGCTGTTTTCTTCCAGAGCACGCGCCATGAGCGCCTGCTCATCATCCGAAATGTCGTGCCCTTCGGCCAGCCGTTCCTCCAGCGTGCCATAACCGGACACATCCAGCGGTGCCAGATCCGCCTGCTTGAGAATGGCGACTGTTTCGCGGACGGCCTCGGCCTCATCCACGCCAGAGGCATAGCACATCAGGGCGGCACCGGTTGCACCCTCCGGCAACCCATCACCTGGGTTGCGACCCACTTCGACCAGCAGGGTATAGACCTTCTGGCGGCTTTCTTTCTTGGTCATATGCTTTCTTTCTCTTCCCAGCGCGACCGGACTGCCCAGATCGTGGAAACGATAATGACAATCTGCAACGGGGCATAGATCACCACCATCAAGAACAGGATGCGCCAGAATAAAGTCAGGCCCATCACGAGGGCGAGCGAGGCGGCAGGCAAAAACAACATCGCGAGCAAGAGAGAGATGATGATGACATCGGCCGCAACCGGCAGCCATGCGGCCTTGAACGACGGGCGTATGCCCGACTTGATCCGTTTGCGTGCAAGGATGCGGCTGATGATCACCTTAGTCGCGCAGCAATTCGTTGATGCCGGTCTTTGAACGGGTGCGTTCATCGACCCGCTTTACGATGACGGCACAGTAAAGGCTGATGTTGTTCTTGGACGGCATGGAGCCCGCAACAACGACAGAGTAAGGCGGCACCTCACCATACATGACCTCGCCGGTTTCGCGGTCCACAATTTTGGTGGACTGGCCTATGAAGACGCCCATGCCAAGCACCGATCCTTCCCGGATGATACAGCCCTCGACCACCTCGGAACGGGCCCCGATAAAGCAGTTGTCCTCAATGATCGTGGGGCCAGCCTGCATGGGTTCCAGCACGCCGCCAATCCCGACACCGCCGGACAGGTGCACGTTCTTGCCGATCTGGGCACAAGACCCGACTGTGGCCCAACCATCGACCATTGACCCTTCATCGACATAGGCGCCAAGGTTCACAAAAGACGGCATCAGCACCACGCCCTTGCCGATAAAGGCAGAGCGGCGCACGATCGACCCCGGCACCGCGCGAAAGCCCGCCTCGCGCCACTGTGTCTCGTCCCAACCGTCGAATTTCGACGGCACCTTGTCCCACCACGTCGATCCGCCATTACCGCCGGAAATGGGTTCCATATCGTTCAGACGGAAGGAGAGCAGCACCGCTTTCTTGGCCCATTGATTCACGTGCCACGACCCGTCATCCTGTTTCTGCGCGACACGCAACTTGCCGCTGTCCAGCGCGTTCAGCGTGTCTTCGATCGCCTCGCGGGTTTCGCCTTTGGTGGCGGGGGTGATCGTGTCGCGGGAATCCCACGCGGCTTCGATGGCGGTTTCCAAGGCGGCAGTGTTCGTGGTCATGCAAGGATCCTTTCGCTGTCTGCGCCATCCCATAAGAAACCTACGCTCGATTGGCAATGCAGACGTGGGTTTTCAGGGCGTCCTGACATATCGTGAGTGGTGTGTATTTCCTTTGCATCCGCGCCTGCATCATGCAGGTTGCAATTTCAGCAACGCAGGACCCCGATATGAAAGACCCCCGCAATCATCCGCTTCGTGACAGTCATCAAGATATCGAAGAGGCGCGGCGCATCCCCGACACCCCGCAAACGCGCGCCCCGTCTTATGCGCTGGCCTTTGCGGATGACGATTTCATGTGCCGCGAGGAACTGCGCCCCGTGCGGCTGCAACTGGAACTGCTGAAACCCGAAATGCTGATGAACGAGGCAGGGATAGAATCCACCGTTGTGCTGTTCGGCGGTGCACGGATACCCGCGCCTGCCAGAAAAGACACTGCGCGCACACAAACACTTGCCGATCTGTCAAAATACTATGAAGAAGCGCGCCGTTTTGCGCAGATGATCACGGCAAGATCACTCAAGACCGGAGGGACCGAAAACGTCATCGTCACAGGTGGTGGTCCCGGTGTGATGGAGGCGGGCAATCGCGGTGCCGCAGAAGCGGGTGGGCGGTCCATTGGCCTGAATATCGTACTGCCGCATGAGCAGGCTCCGAACACCTATGTCACGCCGGAACTGTGTTTCAACTTCCACTACTTCGCGATCCGCAAGATGCATTTCCTGATGCGCGCCTCGGCGATCTGCATTTTTCCGGGTGGCTTTGGCACGCTGGATGAAATGTTCGAGGCGCTGACCCTGATCCAGACCGGACGGATGGAGCAGGTCCCGTTCCTGCTCTTTGGTCGCGCGTTCTGGGAAAAGATCATCAACTGGGATGCGTTGGCCGAAGCAGGGACAATCTCTGCCGATGATCTGCGCTTGTTCCGCTTTGTCGAAACCGCCGAAGAAGCAATGGCCGCGATGGAGGAC
>CAYGMX010000197.1:0-5713 GCA_964351055.1 uncultured Loktanella sp.
GCTCTTGCCGCTCAAGGGTAAGATTTTGAACGTGCTGGGGGCGGCGTCGAACAAGCTGACGACCAATCAGGAAATCAACGACCTCTGCGAGGCTTTGGGCGTCGGCATGGGCACCAAATTCAACATTGACGACCTGCGCTATGACAAGATCATCATCATGACCGACGCGGATGTGGACGGGGCGCATATCGCGTCGCTGCTGATGACCTTCTTTTTCACCCAGATGCGACCGCTGATCGACCACGGCCACCTCTATCTGGCCTGCCCGCCGCTGTACCGGCTGACCCAAGGCGCGCGCCGCGTCTATGTGGCGGACGATGCCGGAAAAGAGCGTATCATGGCCAAGGGCCTTGGCGGCAAAGGCAAAATCGACGTGCAACGCTTCAAGGGTCTGGGCGAAATGGACGCCAAGGACCTGAAAGAAACCACGATGGACCCGGCAACGCGCAAACTGATCCGCGTGACAGTGCATGACGATGTCCCGGGGGACACGGCGGATCTGGTCGAGCGCCTGATGGGGAAGAAACCGGAGTTGCGCTTCCAGTATATTCAGGAGAACGCACGGTTCGTGGAGGAGTTGGATGTTTAGGTGTGATTAGCAAGAAAGTACTCCTCAAGTGGGCCATCAAGAAGTCTCTTGGAAAGCTTGCACCTGCTAGATTTTCATATGGATCTGATAATGATTTCTACGTTCCTGTGCTGTACGCAGATGACGTTTCGGAAGGAATCCTCATCGACAGCTTCAATGGTCAGACCGTTCGAGGAAGGAAATGGGATGGCTCAAAGTTTGAAACGACCATAGAACTCGCAATAGACTCCTTACATACTGTGAATTTAGAGATCACGCATTTCTATGGCTGGCAGACTATCAAGTACGAGACATTGATCGATTTCTGTATTGGTGAAATCACCCTACTTAAGTGGCGCAATCACCTAAATGAGCGTGTCAAACAAAGTCAGTTCAACGCGCGAACCAAATTTAGACACGACCGGATCTTTGTGTTGAAAAAGCTAATTGAGACGCGTATTGACAAGGCCGTAAATACCGGCGCGAGTTTTTTTCCGATTGACAATTTCGCTTCTAGCCTAATTTTTTTCGAAATGGTGTACGGACGAAGAGCATTTGCTCACCCGTCATTTGAAGAAGAGTTGGTACGCTTCGGTCTTTTGCTTCAGTCTTTAGCGGAAACGGGAGACTTAGAACTCAGCGGCAAGAACCAATTCCGACTTTCTCCTAAAGCGCTGTCGACGATTGCATCTTACGAACAGTCCGAACGTATGCATGATGACAGCGTTCGGCACAATAACCGCATACTTTGGCTGACAATCTTTCTTGCATTGGCCACGATCATTCAAGCCTTAGTTGCTTCTCATCGTTGGTGGAACGGAGTCCCTTAACGAAGATCAATCAAACCGCAGCGCGCGCACTCACGCGCACTCTACCTCACCCTGACCCACTCAATTCATCGCCATTCCCCGACACAATGCCTGCGCCTGACCTCAAGGGCGTTTGCGCCCTCTCTGGGGCGACCCGTCCTCTCGCATCCCGAAACGGGCATGACAGCCCCACTGTCGCAAAAGCGCGCGGGGTGTTTGCTGCGGTGTGTCAATCACGTCGGGGCTGGCCCCGACCTACGGCACAGCATCGTAGGTCGGGGTTCTCCCCGACACACATGCCGCAACCCGTAAGATGGGTGCTCGCACCCATCCTACCCGCGACTAGCTAGATATGACTGGCAAGTCCCCACCACTTTGCAAGCGCCCCCTTTCCCTACGTCAACCGCGCCCTATTCCCCGTTTATGCGCTATCTCATCCTCGCCCTTTTCCTCGCCTCTCCCTTGGCCGCCCAAGAGATCGAGACCGACCTCGAACTGGTCCTGCTTGCCGATGCCTCCGGCTCCATCGACGCGGGCGAACTGGCGTTCCAGCGCCAATCCTATGCCGCAGCCATCACCGATCCGGCGGTCGTCTCAGCCATCCAGAACACGCTTTATGGCTCTATCGCCGTGACCTACGTGGAGTGGGCCACTAATCAGGCCACGGTCGTTGACTGGACCATCATCGCCGACATGGACAGCGCCACGGCCTTTGCCAACGCGCTGATCGGCCCGCCCCGCCAAGCGAACGGGCGCAATGCCATCGGGTCGGCTCTGCTTTACGGGATGGCCCAGATAGAAGGCAATGATATCACAGGCTTCCGCCGCGTGATCGACTTTTCCGGCGACAGCATGGGGAACACGTTCGGCCCGCCCATCACCCAAGCGCGCGACGAAGTCGTGGCCAACGGCATCACCATCAACGCCCTGCCGATCCTGCGCAACGGGGATTTCATGGGCAACAGCCTGCCGGAGCTTTACGAACAGAACATTATCGGCGGCCCCAACGCCTTTGTCATGCCGGCGCTGAGCGGGCCGGAATTTACCGATGCGGTCAAGCGCAAGCTGATCCTCGAAATCGCGGGTACCACGCCCGAGACGCAGTTCGCCTCAGTCCTGCTGGAGGCCCTGCAAGTAGGCCAATAGGTCCACAATGGGCTGCTATGTCATGATCGGCTGGCCGGTTTCGGCCTTGGTCGCCACATCGGTCCCTTCAAAGAAATCCCCATAAACCGGCATCATGCTGCCGTGGCTGACCAGCGGATCGCGCCCGTCGATGCGCATGATCACGCGGGCCGTGGGAAAGACACCGCCGTTGCGCGCAGCCAGCGTCGTGAGGTCGGCAGGCGCTACCACCAGCGAGGGTGACATCGGCCCGTTGCCCGTGGCGTTTTTGCCATGACAGGTGGCGCAGTAGAACCCGAAAAGCGCCTCGCCCTGTATCGCGTCCTGCGCTGTGGCGGGAGCAGAAAGCCCCAATGCCATGATCAAGGGTAGCAATCGCATCACGTCCTCCTGTGCCAGTGTTGACGTCAGGCTAGGGCGCATCGCGGCACGCTGCGTTGATGCAAATCAAACGCTAGCGCAGGGTCAGGCTGCCAATCGCGGCACGGATCACGCTGTCGGTGTCATCGCTGTCGCCGGACACGGCCAAGCCCACCAAAGCACCCTTTTCCCCGCCGAACGCGCGGGCATAATCTGCCGCAAGATCGACGTTCTCACTGAACGTGCCAGTGCCCGCCTGTCGCAACGCGATGGTCACGCCTTGGCCGGGCGGCGCATAGGGCGAGGGTATCACCTGCCCGCGCGCGTGATTGCCGCCCCAAGCGTATTGCATGATCCGGACGTCATCATTGCCCAATAGCGCACGGATACCCGCATCCTGCAGGCTTGGCGCCACACTTTGCGGGACAAAAACAAAATAAAGCGAAATGTTACGGTCATCCCCACCCTTGAGGCTCAGGTCGGTCGGGGGAACAGACTGATCGACCCGCCAACTCCATGACGCGCCTGCGGTGTCCCAATCATCGGGCATCACCCGCGCCCAAGCGATTGAAACAGCACCTTCGGACACCAGCCCAAGGTCCTGCCCGAAATTGTAGTCGTTCGAACTGAACAGCGACAACCGCTGTTCGCGCCAGCCATCGGCAAAGCTTACCGGTCCGGCCACGACCGGAGCGGCCAAGGTGATGGTCAGGAGGGTCGGCATAAAAAAGCGCATAGGCATATCCTTTGAAGCAGGCTCACTCAGACCTACTCCACTCCCGCCAGATAGAAAGCAGGCAAGTGCGGCTTTCACGCGATTGTCAGGCGAGGTTACCGCTGGATGCTTTCAAGATACTGGGTCAGGACCAAAAGCTTGATCGGCACAGGCATGCCAAGCCCGTCTTCTTCGATAATCACGGTCTCGCCCAGATCACCGGCCCCGAACTCTGGCATTGCGGCGCTGAAATGCGCGCCACGGTCCAACCCGTCAATGGTGCTCATGACCTGATTTGTCGGGAAGACACCGCCGTTACGCGCCGCGATCATTGTCAGATCAGGCGGCGCAACCGCCAGACCGCGCGCGGCGGGGCCGCCACCTGTCCCGTCTGCACCGTGGCAACTGGCGCAGTTTTCCAGATAGGCCGATGGCCCGTCGATCTGCTCTTCCACGCAGGCTGCAAGGCCCAGAGCCGCTAAAATCACCAGATAACGCATGCGATGCCTCCTTGTTTTGGTCAGGCTAGCAGGGGAATGAAGCAAGAGCCATGATCCAAATCATGTCTGCACGGCCAAGCGCTGCACCAAACTCCACAATGCATCCGGCACATCAACCTCGGTCATGGCGTGGCGGTCCGCACCGGGGATGCGGGCGCCCTCTTGCGCCGCGACAGCCTCGGCCACCCGCGCAAACCGGTCTACGAACCCGTCATGATAAGTGCCGGGGTCCAGAAGGATATAGAACTGGCCCAGATCATGCGGCTTGCCGTCTGGCAGCTTCAGCCCTGCGACATCCAGCGAATTGACCGATCCGGTCATGCCTGCGGCCAGCAATTCGGCCATCAGCCCGAAACCCCAGCCCTTGTAGCCGCCCGCACTGACCAGTGCCCCTTTCAGGGCGGCGTCAGGGTCGGTTGTCGGCTGGCCCTGCGCATCAACAGCCCAGCCAAGCGGGATGCTCTGGCCTGCGGCCTTGGCCATCGTGATCTTGCCCAAGGCCACGGCAGAGGTGGAAAAATCGAAATGCATCGCGGGGCCATCATCGCCCGGCACTGTCATGGCAATCGGGTTGGTGCCGATCACCGCCTTGTTGCCACCGGGCGGGGCCACAACGGGGGACGCATTGGTAAAGCCGATCCCGATCAAACCTGCCGCAGCGATCTGTTCGGTGAAATACCCCAGCGACGTGCAAGTATGCGCATGGGCCACGGCAAGGGTCGCGACCCCGTTTTCAAGGGCTGCCGCGACCGCTTCTGGCAGGCCCGCGTCAAAGGCGGGTTGCGCGAAACCGAATTGTGCATCGGCCAGAACAGCGCTAGCGCGGGGGCGGGTGACGATTGGGGCGACCGTGCCGTTCACGCGGCCCGAGGCGAGCTGCGTGCAATAGCTTTCCAGATAGTAAAGGCCGCAGATCACATTGCCCAAAGCTTCGGCGCGCGCGACCGCTTTGGCGACCGCTGCCGCCTGCAACTGCCCTGCGCCATGGGCCAGCAAGGCCTTGCGGCTTTGCGCTTCGATCTGGGTGACTGCAATCTTCATAGGGTCTCCAAGACGCCCGCATGCAACCGCACTTGCCGGTCCATCCGTGCCGCCAGTTCTAGGTTATGGGTCGCGATCACAGCCGCCAAACCGGTGTCACGGACCAGCGCCATCAGCGTATCAAACACGCGGTCCGATGTTTCGGGGTCAAGGTTGCCGGTCGGTTCATCCGCCAGCAAAAGTGCGGGTTCATTCGCCAAGGCACGGCAAAAGGCAACGCGCTGTTGTTCACCCCCTGACAAGGCCGCAGGGCGGTGCGACGCGCGGTCGGCAATACCCACGCGGTCCAGCAAAGACATGGCACGCGCTTGGGCCGCTTTGTCAGACACCCCATTAGCCAGTTGCGGCAAGACGATATTTTCCAGCGCCGAAAACTCCGGCAGCAGGTGATGGAACTGATAGATAAACCCGACAGAGGACCGACGCACAGCCGTGCGCTTGCGATCCGGCAGATTGGTCATATCCGTGCCTTCGATCTCCACCGTCCCGCTGTCAGGCGTGTCCAAAAGGCCCGCGATATGCAGCAAGGTGGATTTACCCGCACCAGAGGGCGCGACCAAGGCCACAACCTCGCCCGGTGCCACGTTCAGCGATA
>CAYGMX010000198.1:0-5708 GCA_964351055.1 uncultured Loktanella sp.
TGACTATAACGGCGTCATTCAGGGCCTGATCGGTGGCACACTGGACATGGCATGGTTGGGCGCATCCTCCTATGCCGCTGTTTACGTCGAAGACCCGGATGCGGTCGAGCCTGTGCTGGTCAAGACCAACCTTGACGGATCTTTCACCTATCATTCAATCGGTTTCGCCCGCGCCGACAGCGGGATCACATCGCTGTCCGACATGGAAGACAAGGTTTTCGGCTTTGGCGATCCGAACTCCACCTCCGGCTATCTGATCCCGCTGGTCGAGATCCCTGCCGAAGGTTACCCAATGGAGCCAGGCGAGTTCTTCTCTGACGTAGTGTTTACCGGCGGTCACGAGCAGACCATCGTTGCCGTTGCCAATGGCGACATCGCTGGCGGCGTGACCTGGGCTGACGGTCTGGGTGATTGGGAAGACGGCTATAACTCTGGCGCGCTGCGCCGTGCGGCGGATGCCGGTATCGTCGATATGAACGATCTGGTCGAAATCTGGAAATCCAAGCCGATCCCCGAAGGCCCGATCGTCCTGCGCACCGCCCTGCCAGAGGATGTCAAAGCCACGATGATCGACCTGACAGCCAACCTGCACGCCAATGACGAGGCTTGCGCCTATGGTGTGGCCGCTGGCGAAACTGCCGGTTTCACACCCATCGGCCACGAGGCTTATGAGACGATCATCGCGGTACGTCGCAGCCAGATGAACTAAGACAGACCAAACCAAGCGCGGGCCCGGCACATGCCGGGCCCGCCTTTTTTGCGACAGGGCAACAAGATGGCAGATATCTCGGAAACCGGATCAATTGGCGTGAAATCCACACGCGAAGCCTATTTGGCGATGACGCGCCGGAAACGCGCCTATGGCGGTATTATCCTTGCCGTGTTTGTCGTGTTGATGGTGACTGGTTTCCAGACTGTTGATGCGCGCAGCGCCGGTGGCTTCTGGGAAGGCCTGCCGCGGATCTTCGACTTTCCCGCAGGTGTCGTGACCGAGGCATGGGACAAGATCGACCGCATGCCAGCCAATCTGGTGGAGTTTCTGCCCGCCCTGATAGAGACAATCAATATCGCGGCTGTCTCCACACTGATTGGCGCAATCCTCGGGCTGATCCTGTCGCTCTTGTCCACGCGCGGGCTGGCCCCGTGGCCCCGCCTCATTCCGCTGTTTCGCCGGATGATGGATATCATGCGCGCGCTTCCCGAAATCGTGATCGCCCTTGTTCTGATCTTCATCCTTGGCGGCGGCCCGATCCCCGCGATGATCGCCATTGCGTTTCACACGGCTGGCGCGCTGGGCAAGCTGTTTTCCGAAGTCGCCGAGAACGCAGATCTCAAACCAGTCGAAGGATTGGCCTCGGTCGGGGCGAACTGGTCGCAACGCATGCTGCTCGGTGTGATCCCGCAGGTGGCACCCAATTACCTGAGCTATACGCTCATGCGGTTCGAGATCAATATCCGTGCATCGGCCATTCTGGGCTTTGTCGGGGCGGGCGGCATCGGATACGAGCTGCGCAACGCCATGACCTTCGGGATGGGCCGGTTTGATCTGGCGGCTGCGATCTTTGTGCTGCTGTTCCTGACAATCGTATTCTTCGACCAGTTATCCAGCCATTACCGCAACCGACTTGTGAAAGGGGCGCAGGCATGACCATGTTGTCGACAAATGGTGATCTGCGCCAGCAGACGACGGACCTGTTCCGCCGCAAGAAAATGGCGGCCCTGTCTGTACCGGCAGTGATCTTTGCCTATCTGGTCTATGTCTTTATCAGCTTCGATGTGGCGGGTCTGGCCGACCGTGCGCGGATGGACAACGCGCGCACGCTGGTTGCTGACAGTTACAGCTACAAGACCCATGTCGCCCGCGACAACCGCGATAACGCGCTGTCGTTTTCCATCGAAGGCGCGCGCGCGGGCACCTATGCCGAAGGCACCCATCCCGACTGGGTGGATGTGCAGGGCACGAATATGGTGGTCGAACTGGGCGACGGGCATGTCATCTCGTTTCTGGATGACACGCGCGTCACCTATGAAATGCCCGACTACCCTTTGATCGAACTGCAACTGGTGGACGGTACGGTCGTGACCAACCTGCCCGATCCCGCACCTGCATGGGTCAATGCGTCTGACACGCGGGTTGCGATCACGACAGAGGCCGGTCGCCTGACCTACACCCGATCCAAGGCCGAGGTGTTCCGCTATTCCTTTGGTTGGGAAATGTTCTGGTTCACCCTGTCCAGCCCCTACCACAATGTTGGTTTGGTTGAACTGCTGACCGGCCCGCAGATCGATGCAAGCCGTAGCAATATCGCCGGCGCATGGGAAGATTTCTGGAACAACGCGCTGTGGCGGCATACGGATGTCTTCTGGGCCTTGGGTGAAACCGTGTTGATGGCCTTCCTTGGCACATTCGGTGCCGCGATCATCGCATTGCCGCTTGCCTTTCTGGCGGCCAAGAACTTTGCGCCTGTTGTCGCTGTCCGCTTTTTCATCCGGCGGGTGTTCGATTTTGTACGCGGTGTCGATGGTCTGATCTGGACAATCATCCTGAGCCGCGCCTTTGGTCCCGGCCCGTTGACAGGTGCATTGGCAATCCTTGTCACCGATACCGGCAGTTTCGGCAAAAGTTTCTCGGAGGCATTGGAAAACGTTGACGAAAAACAGATCGAAGGCGTGAAATCGACCGGCGCAAAGCCGATACAGCGCTATCGGTTCGGGGTCATCCCGCAGGTGACACCCATCTTGCTTAGCCAGATTCTTTATTACTTTGAATCCAACACCCGGAGCGCCACGATCATCGGTGCAATCACGGGGGGCGGTATCGGCTTGTTCCTGACGCAGGCGATGCAAACCCAGAATGACTGGGAAAAAGTAACCTATTACATCGTCTTGATCGTCATTATGGTGATGGTCATGGATACTTTTTCCGGCTGGCTGCGGCGCAAGCTGATCAAGGGCGATGAAGGCGGTCACTGATGGCACGACTGACGGCGGAACAACCGTTTCTGCACCCTGATTGCGAGATTACAGATGCGGTCTTTGGTGCCTATGTCGAAATCGGCAAAGGCAGCCGCATCGCACACACAAGTTTCGGTGATTATTCTTATTGCGACCGCTACGCCGATATTGCCAATGCCGAGATCGGCAAGTTTGCGAATATCGCAAGCTATGTCCGGATCGGGGCCACCGATCATCCGATGGACAAGGCCAGTCTGCATCATTTCCACTATCGCTCCGCCGATTATTTCGACGATGCAGGACCTGACGAGACATGGTTTGCCCATCGTCGCGGGAGGCGCGTGACAATCGGTCATGACACCTGGATCGGGCATGGCGCGCAAGTCCGGCCAGAGGTGACGCTTGGACACGGCTGCGTTGTCGCAGGCGGCGCCATCGTGACCAAGGATGTCCCACCCTATATGATCGTTGCCGGTATACCAGCGGTCCCATTGCGCGTGCGTTACGCGCCTGGCCTAGCGGACCGTATGATGGCGCTGGCATGGTGGGATTGGCCGCACGAAAGGTTGCGGAGCGCGCTGGACGACTTTCGGTCGCTCAAGGCAGAGGCCTTTTTGGAAAAATATCAGTAGCTATTCCGCAGCAATGGCCACGGGTGACAGTTTGCTGCTTAGTCGTGCGGCCAATGCACCTGACAGATGTGACCACCGCCCGCCCGCGATCGTGCCTTCAATCTGACGCGTTTCGCTATTGATCAGGACCAGATCGGCGCGGCGCCCTTCTGCGATCTGTCCCCGATCAGACAAACCCATAATCTGCGCCGGATTGGTCGAAATCATGCCCCATGCCTTTGCAAGATCCAGAATACCGCGATCCACTAAATGATGGACAGCGATTGCCAGCGAAGGATAGTGGTAATCAGAGACCAGAGCGTGGCAAAGCCCGTCACGGATCAGCATTTCGGCCGACACATTGCCGGATTGCGATCCGCCGCGCGCCACGTTGGGTGCCCCCATGAGCACTGGGTCGCCAGTGGCCTTGGCCAGTGCCGCCGGTTCATAGCGTGTCGGAAATTCGCATATCTTGGCCCCGATCAGTGCATAGTAGTCGCGGGTGCGTGCGTCTGTGTCATCATGGCTGCCATAGCGAACACCAAGATTGTCAAAAGCGGTCGCGAGGTTGCACAGAAAACGCGGGACTTCTGACTGCCGTTCCTTTGCTGCGTTGACCAGTGCCATATGCTCTGCAATGGACCGACCGGCTCGACTGGCCCAACCGGCAAGGTGGTTTGGATCAGCCTTGGCCATCGCCAAGGCTTCGTCGAGGTGGTTGTTGAAGATCACATAATCGACGCCATAGGTCCGAATGGCTGCGATCAGACTGTCATATGTATCCACCATATGCGTTTCACACCGGATCTGGACCCGCAAATCGGTCAGGCTTTGCGGACGATATTCTTGCACAGAAGCAAGAAAGTCCTTGGTGAAATCTGGGCTGCGGTTGCCCCCTTCCCATGACCAGCTTTGTGCCATCCATGCGGTCGTGACACCGTTGCTTGCAGCGTCCTGATCGACACTGCGCAAGCCAACAGCATTGGGGAAGGGCGCCGAGGGGCGTGGAGCCAGATGATGCTCGAAGGCATCGCCGTGCAGATCAATGATCCCCGGCAAGAGCATGTAACCCTCGATATCAAGGTGCGCGCCTCTTTCACCCGGGTGAAGGGTGATGACGCCGTCGCGCAAGCCGACAGATCCCTCTTGGAGTTGCGCGTCGATCAAGATGCGACCGCCGATCAGCCGCAGGCTTTCTATGACTGTGTGCATGGATGCTCTACCACAATTTTTCTGCATCCATAGCGTGTTATTGTATCATTCGCGTGACGCGTCCTCGCTGCCGCCAACGGTCAGCGTGACCCTGTCACCGGCAAACCATGTCGTGCCATATTCGATGGGTTTACCGTCCAGATCGTGGTTGATGCTGGTGGTCCGCAAGATCGGTGCCCCCTCTTGAATGCGCAGGTGCACAGCTTGGATGAAGGTGGCGGATTTCGCGGTCAGCCGCGTTTCTGCGCGGGTGTAGTCGGCCACGCCATGACGTGCCAAGGCTTTGGTCACAGATGTCAGCGCGGCAATGTCACGTGGAAGGTCGGGAAAGCGGGCAGCGGGAAAGATACTGGTGAACAAAGCGATCGGCTGGTCGTCTGCAAGCGACAGTCCGCTATAGACATGCACCTGTGCCTCGGGGGGCAATTGCAGCGCGGCGCGTTCCTTTTCATCGGCCCCACGGGTTTCAATCGACAGGACCTTTTTGGTCGGAATCCGCCGCGCAGCTGTCAGGTTCTGGTGAAACCGGACGCGCCGCCCGATGGGATAGATGGTGGGCGTCATGGCAACAAAGGCACCGGCGCCGCGCCGTGTGATGATCAGGCCTTCCTCGGTCAAGGCTTTCAGCCCGTGCCGTACCGTATGCCTGTTGACGCCAAAGCGCTTGGCCAGCGCCGCCTCGGTCGGGAGTTTGGCACCCGGGGCATAGTGGTTGCCGGCGATTTCCCTGCGCAGGGTGTCGGCGATGGCCGACCAGAGAGCTGTCTTTGTCATGAAAAATTCACACGGTTGGGGATTGGCGGCTGACACGAGATGTTCTAGTATTTGTCTAGTTGTATAGACTTCTCGAAAAGGTGTCTAGATGAAGAGCGAACAAGATCAGACCGTAGCGCGCAAAGCCTGGATGGGACTTTTGGCCAAAGCACCGGC
>CAYGMX010000199.1:0-5694 GCA_964351055.1 uncultured Loktanella sp.
CGCCGCACCGCCTCGCGATGATCCGCCTGGATCAAGGGCGTTCGGATGCGCGGTGTTTGAACTCGGGGAGCATTGCTGCTGCGGTAGTCACTGGCGGCAAGGTGCGAATCGATAGCCAGCCCGTCAGCAAACCCGCACGGGCCGTTGGGCCAGGCAATGTCTTGACCTTTATCCAAGCCACGGAAACCCGTGTGGTCCGGATTCTGGCCTGCGGTGACCGGCGCGGCCCTGCACCAGAAGCACAGGCATTGTATGAGGACCTCACCCCTGTTGTGGAAAAGCGCCCCTATAATCCGGGTGGCGACAGAAAAGGCCGCCCGACCAAGAAAGATCGCCGCGATATGATGTCCCAACGCGGTTCTGATGGGCCATTCGACCTTGAATGACGCAAGCGTCTATTCTAGCAAGGCGCAAGTTAGCTAACGGAACCCACCCCATGACCTATATCGTCAACGACAACTGTATCGCCTGCAAGTACACCGACTGCGTTGAAGTCTGCCCCGTGGACTGTTTCTATGAGGGTGAAAACATGCTGGTGATCCATCCTGACGAATGCATCGACTGTGGTGTGTGCGAACCGGAGTGTCCGGCGGACGCCATCCGGCCCGATACAGAGCCGGATATGGAAAAATGGGTCGAGTTCAATCGCAAGTATTCCGAGATGTGGCCGGTCATCATAACCAAGAAAGATCCCCTGCCCACGGCGGAGGAGATGGACGGCAAGGACGGCAAGCTAGAGCTTTTCTCCGAGGCTCCCGGCGAAGGTGGCTGATTCGAACCTTTTCAGCATTTAACCCCATATTTTTAAGGGGTTAGGTGAAAAAATCACTGCGCTTCCAAACATGTCATTTTTATGATACAATCATCGGAATGCTGCGAACAAAATGACCCTATTTTAAGACCGACACAATCCGGCGGAGGCTTTTGCCCCCGGCGGTTTTTTGTCGCAATGAAGAGGGATCGCCATGAAAGGACGATCATGAGCAAGAAGAAAAACGAATTTAGCCCGAACGAGTTTGTCGTATACCCCGCACACGGTGTTGGCAAAATCATCTCCATCGAAACGCAGGAAGTTGCTGGCTTTGAACTGGAGATGTTTGTCATATCGTTCGAAAAAGACAAAATGACATTGCGGGTCCCGACCCACAAGGCCACCGATGTGGGCATGCGCGCCTTGGCGACCCCTGATGTCGTCAGCCATGCGATGAAAACGCTGCGTGGCAAGGCTAAGGTTAAAAAGGCCATGTGGTCCCGTCGCGCGCAAGAATACGAACAAAAAATAAACTCGGGTGATCTGATCGCGATTGCAGAGGTCGTGCGCGACCTGCACCGTCAGGATGACCAGCGCGAGCAAAGCTATTCCGAACGCCAGCTCTACGAAGCTGCACTGGAGCGGTTGACCCGCGAAATTGCGGCTGTTGCTGGCAATGATGAAAACGCTGCCGCTGCCGAAATTGACTCTGTTCTGGTCGGCCGCGCCGCCTGATCCGGCACCATTTCGCCAAAAAAAACCGCGTCCCTCGGGGCGCGGTTTTTTTCTTGGTTTTCCGGTCTGGTTGCCTCTAGAGCGCGCGCCAGCCGATGTCAGACCGGTAAAATCCGTCTTCCCAATCAATGCCATGCGCCATCGCATAGGCGCGTTCGTGCGCCTCGGCCAAAGTTCCGCCGCGCGCCGTCACACCCAGAACGCGGCCACCGGTTGCAATGATCTGTCCCGCCTTTTCGGCGGTCCCTGCGTGGAACACCATATGAAAGCTGTCCTCGGGCTGGGTTTCGAGCCCCGAAACCACGCTGCCTTTTACATAGGCGCCCGGATAGCCTTTTGCGGCCATGACGATGGTTAGGGCATGGTCATCGGCCCAATTGACCGCCACCTCATGCAACCGCTCTTCGGCGCAGGCTTGTAGCAGATCAAGGATCTGGCCGCCCAAACGCATCATCAGACATTGGCATTCGGGATCACCGAAGCGCACGTTGTATTCCACCAGTCGCGGTTGTCCGTTCTTGATCATGAGCCCGCAAAACAGCACCCCGACGAAAGGTGTACCGCGCTTTGCCATCTCTTGCATGGTGGGGCGAATAATCTCGTCCAGCGCTTTGGCTGTGATCTCTTCGGTCATGACGGGTGCGGGGGAATATGAGCCCATGCCGCCAGTATTGGGGCCGGTGTCGCCGTCAAAGGCGCGCTTGTGGTCTTGTGCCGTACCGACAGGAAGAATGGTCTTGCCATCACACAGCACAAAGAAAGACGCCTCTTCGCCCTCCATGAACTCCTCAATCACGACCTCTGCGCCAGCATCGCCAAAGCTGCCGTCGAACATATCGTCGATCGCGGCCAGCGCCTCTTGCACCGTCATGGCGACGATAACGCCTTTGCCTGCGGCAAGCCCGTCCGCCTTCACAACGATCGGTGCCCCTTGCGCATGGATATAACCCCGCGCAGCTTCGGCATCGGTGAAATGGCCATAAGCCGCTGTCGCCGCGTTGGCCGCATCGCAGACCGCTTTGGTAAAGGATTTGGAGGCTTCAAGAAGGGCCGCCTGCCGGCTTGGACCAAAGACAAGCAAGCCTGCGCTGCGCAACCGGTCGGCAACACCTGCTGCAAGCGGGGCCTCTGGCCCGATAATCACGAAATCTATAGCGTTTTCTTCGGCGAACGTCGCCACCGCGCCGCCGTCCAGAATGTTGACGTCAGCGCATTCCGCAATGGCAGCGATGCCTGCATTTCCGGGGGCGACGATCAGGCGATCGCACTTGGGGTTTTGTTTGACCGCCCAAGCCAGCGCATGTTCGCGCCCGCCGCTGCCAAGGATCAATATGTTCATCGGTGCCCTCGCCGTTCAACTTTGTGCGTGGTTCTACGGTCGTCACTGCCCAACCACAAGTGGCTGGCGTCAGACGTTTTTTGTTGACACGCGCGTGGAGAGTCCGATCCTGCATACGATCCTTGGTTGAGTTGCAGCAGACGGACGGACCCCCTTAGATGAACCGATCCAAAACAGACCACCGCTTGTGGCACCGTCTTGAAGGCTACAGCTTTCACGAACGGCCGCTGACGCGGTCATTGGTTGTGCGGCTGGAGGAGGAAACAGGGCACGCGATCGACGTCTGTTATATTCTGGTCGAGGAATATCGCCGTTTTATGTATCTGATTGGCAGCACAGGCGAAACGCTTTCGCCGTCACCTATCGTCAACCTTGTCTGGCGGCTTCATGCCGAGGACAAGAAGGCCTATTTCGAGGACTTCTGCCCGCGTATCATAGGCAGGACGCTCCACTATACGGGGGATTTCCCGCCCTTTCAGGATGATCCGGCGTACCTGAACACACTGGAGTACTATACTCAGGAATTCGGACGCCCGCAGGTGCAGTTCTGGCCTGATCCGGATTTTGCAACAGTGCGCAATTCCAGTATACTGATCTGGGGCATTGGCGCGGCCGCAGTCCTGCTGTCGTTTGTTTTCGACTCGCTGCTGTTTGCCGCCTTTGGGATCGTGATGATCCTTGCGACGTTGTTCCTGCGGTGGAAATTCTCGTCGTTGCCGTTACGCGTGACACCCTGAAGGGGCAAAGTTTGAACGATCTATTCGAAGATGTCCCCGCTGATAACACCCCCGAATACACCGTTTCGGAAATCTCGGGCGCGGTCAAAAAGGCGATTGAGGGCGGGTTTTCCCATGTGCGGATCAGGGGCGAGGTCGGGCGCGTGTCGCGTCCGTCATCGGGGCATATCTATCTGGATCTCAAGGATGACCGTGCTGTTCTGGCAGGCGTCATCTGGAAGGGGCGGGCGCAAGCGCTCGCGCATCGCCCCGAAGAGGGGATGGAGGTGATTGCAACAGGCAAGCTGACCACCTTCCCTGGACAATCCAAATACCAGATGGTGATCGAGGATATCGCGCCCGCAGGGGCCGGTGCCCTGATGGCCATGCTGGAAAAGCGCAAGGCAGCCTTGGCCGCTGAAGGGCTTTTTGCGCCAGAGCGGAAAAAGCCGCTGCCCTATCTGCCTGAAATCATTGGCGTTGTGACATCGCCCTCGGGTGCTGTGATCCGTGACATCCTGCACCGGTTGCGGGACCGCTTTCCGCGCAAGGTTCTGGTCTGGCCTGTTGCCGTGCAAGGGGCCAAATGCGCCCCAGAGGTTGCCGCCGCCATCGCCGGTTTCAATGCGCTGACGCCGGGTGGCGCGCTGCCGCGCCCTGATTTGCTGATCGTGGCCCGTGGTGGCGGATCGCTTGAAGATCTTTGGGGGTTTAACGAGGAGATCGTGGCACGTGCTGCTGCGGCATCGGATATCCCGCTGATTTCCGCCGTCGGCCATGAAACGGACACGACGCTGATTGATTTTGTGTCGGACATGCGCGCGCCAACACCGACCGCGGCCGCCGAACTGGCCGTGCCTGTGCGGATGGAGTTGCTGGCATGGACAGACCAGCAAGGCGCGAGGCTCAGCCGTGCCCTGACCACAGCACTGGCGCAGCGCCAGCAGCGGCTGCGCGATCTGGGGCGGGCCTTGCCACAGGTAGAGGCCTTGGTGGAAGGACCGCGCCAGCGGTTGGATTATCTGGGCGAGCGCTTGCCAAGCGCGTTGCGCGGGGCTGCGGCCCAAAAGCGGCTGCAACTGTCCGAAGCAGCCCTGCGGCCCGGTATCCTGTCGCGCAGACTGGCCGAGGATCAGCGACGTCTGGACGGTTTGGCCGCGCGACTGGTGCCTGCGTTGCAACGCAGGACACGCGATGGCCGCATCGCCCTGACGCAAGCCAGCCGCGCGCTGCGGGCCGATGTGTTGCAGGGCAGGGTAACCCGCCAGTCGGAACGACTGGATATTGCCCTGCGCCGCTTGTCCGACCGCGCATCACGCCAGCAGGCAGAGCGGATCGCGCGGCTTGATGCACTGGATCGCTTGCGCGAAACGCTGGGATATGTCGCAACGCTCAAGCGCGGCTATGCGGTGGTGCGTGGCGATGGCGCGGTCGTGACAGGCACAGCCGCGGCGAAAGCGGCGAAATTGTTAGAGGTTGAATTCGCAGACGGGCGGATCGACGTCAGCAACACCGGCCAAGGGCGGCTGCTCTAGTCCGGGTATTGTGCCTCTCAGGACGATAGATCGTTGCAGATCAAAGGATCTTCGCGCCCCAAGACTTCGTAGATGACAGTTGTGTCGGGCCGCGTGGTATAGACGCCGCGCAAACCGCCGGGTTCATCATAGATGGTCCAGCATTTATGCTCGGGGTCGCCTTGATACCGAAAGCAGATGTCGCCTTTGCTTTCGAACCAGACGCCGTACTGGCATGTCCCTTCAAAGGTCGACCACATCACGCGGCGTCCGGGCAGGTAGCGTTCAACCCCGAACGCGGGGTTGGTTTCGGTGCGAAAGGTGATGGTCCGGCCCGTGACATAAGCGCCGAACTCTTCCGCTGTCATCCCGTCCTGCGCTGTGGCGGGGGTTGCAAGCAGCAGGCAGAAAAGCACGCTACGCATTGCGCCACCGGTCGACCCTTGGGTCCATCATGCGCCGCCAGAGCGGAGGGATCAGGGCAATGCTTGCCATCACTGGCAAAGGGCGTGGCAGCATTGGCGCGTCTTGTGACAGCTCAAGCGCTTGATAGGGGCGGTCAGGCCGCGTGTGATGGTCGGAATGGCGGGTCGCGTTCAGCATCAAGGCAGAGGAAAACCAGTGCGGGCTGTTCCAGCT
>CAYGMX010000200.1:0-5688 GCA_964351055.1 uncultured Loktanella sp.
CAATGGTGGCCAGTTAAGCGCCTCGAATGCGGAGGTCTGGAACCAGTTGGCGACCGTTCTGAAGGGCATCAAATGGATGCTGCAGGGCGACGCACCATTGTTTGTGAACCCGCGCCCCGGCTGGCACAAGGTCAGTTGGATGACCGAGTTTCTGGCGAATATCCCGCGCTATAAGACCAACACGACAAAAACCGCCGCCATGGCCGTTGCTGCCCGTGCAGGGCTTGCGGAAATGGCGGACCGGTCCGGTGTTGATTTTGATTTCAGTCCTGCAGGTATCCTGCACTTTTACAAAACCGAGAAAGACCTGCGTCATGCGCGGATGGTCAACGGGCTGCTGGCTGAGGGCGGGCTGGAGCGGCACGAACTGACCATTGAGGAAGTCTTTGCCAAAGAGCCGACGCTGCGCGGCGATATCATCGGCGGTTTCTGGACCGAAAGCGACAGCACCGGCGACATCCATAAATTCACCATGGGTCTGGCAGAGTGGCTGAAGAAACAGGGTGTTGTGTTCAAGTTGGGTGCGCCGGTCACTGACCTGCACGTGCGCGCTGACGGTGTTTATATCGAATGTGGTCATGAAGACCGTTATGATGGCGTTGTGGTCTCTGCCGGCGTCGCCAGCCGCAAGTTTGCGCAGATGCTGGGTGACCGCGTGAATATCTATCCGGTTAAAGGCTATTCGATTACCGTCAACCTTGATGATGCCGCAAGTCAGGCTGCGGCCCCGACCACATCGCTGTTGGATGACAAGGCCAAGATCGTGTCTTCGCGGTTGGGCAAGAATCGTTTGCGGATTGCGGGAACGGCAGAATTTAATGGCGAGAACCGCGACATTCTGGAACGTCGCGTGCGCCCTTTGATCAGATGGTGCGAAGAGCATTTTCCCGATGTGTCCACCGAGAACTGTGTGCCTTGGGCCGGATTGCGTCCAATGATGCCGAATATGATGCCGCGTGTCGGGCCGGGCAAGAACGACCGTGTGTTCTATAACACCGGTCACGGGCATCTGGGTTGGACCCTTAGCCCTGCGACAGCGGACACAATCGGCGCGGCAGTCACAGCCCGTTTCAAAAGTAATAGTATGCAACAGTATACATTGAAACCAAGCTAGGGTGTGATTATCTGTCCCTCACAACAATGAGGGACAGATACGCCAATGGACGACGTTTTCGCTGAATTTCTGGGCCAGAATGTGCTCTATCTGCTGTTGGCGGTGTTCATCATCGTCTGCATCATGGCGGGGGTACGGATCGTCCCCCAATCGGAAAAATATGTCGTGGAACGCCTTGGGCGTCTGCGGTCTGTCCTTGGTCCCGGCATCAACTTTATCGTACCTTTTCTGGATCGTGTCCGTCACAAAGTGTCAATCCTCGAACGCCAGTTGCCCTCGATGACACAGGATGCGATCACATCGGACAACGTGCTGGTGCAGGTCGAAACATCGGTGTTCTACAGGATTATAGAGCCGGAAAAGACGGTCTACCGGATCAGGGATGTTGACGGCGCGATTTCTACCACTGTCGCCGGTATCGTCCGGTCCGAGATCGGGCGCATGGAACTGGATCAGGTGCAGGCCAACCGTGCCAACCTGATCGATGCGGTCCGCACCCAAGTTGCACAGCAGGTCGACGACTGGGGGATCGAGGTCACCCGCGCCGAGATTCTTGACGTGAATCTGGATCAGGCCACGCGCAATGCGATGTTGCAGCAGTTGAATGCAGAACGTGCCCGCCGCGCGCAAGTCACAGAAGCCGAAGGCAAGAAACGTGCGGTCGAACTTCAGGCGGATGCCGAACTTTACGCTGCCGAGCAGGAGGCCAAGGCCCGCCGTGTTCTGGCAGACGCCGAAGCCTATGCAACACAGGTGGTTGCCGGAGCGATTGCCGAAAACGGATTGGAGGCGGCGCAGTATCAGGTCGCTCTCAAGCAGGTGGAAGCGCTGCAAGCGCTGGGCACCAGTTCCGGCAGCCAGACGGTTATCCTGCCAGCAAATGCCGTCGATGCCTTTGCCAACGCATTTTCGATGTTGAAAGGACGGGGATAATGGCGCTTTGGACAGAATGGTGGGTATGGATGTCGGGGGCGCTAGTCCTTGCCACGCTCGAGGTGCTGATCCCCGGTTACATCTTTCTGGGGTTTGCGGCGGGGGCCGCGATGCTAGGGCT
The DNA here is from genome assembly GCA_964351055.1 of uncultured Loktanella sp. Lineage (GTDB taxonomy): Bacteria > Pseudomonadota > Alphaproteobacteria > Rhodobacterales > Rhodobacteraceae > Yoonia. The sequence continues at coordinate 2,169 of CAYGMX010000200.1, forward strand.
ATTGATCCTTTTCGGGGTCTCTGCCACCGGACTTGCGCTGACTCTTGTGATTTTCGCGGTCTTGTCGCTGGTGTCCTACATTGCGATGCGCAAGTATTTCGGGCTGCGGACCGGACAGGTGAAAATCTGGGATACCGACGTTAACGATTAGGGGTTTGCGCCTGCGGTGATGCCATCTCGTCCTGAATGGCCATTGCCGCCTTGAACGGATCGGACGCCTGCCAGACGGGGCGGCCGACCACCACATGATCGGCCCCGTTCGCGATGGCCTGCGCCGGTGTCATGACCCGCTTTTGATCACCCAATGCAGTGCCTGCAGGTCGCACACCCGGTGTGACGATCAGCTTGCCCGCCGCTTCGGGCAATGCCCTGATCAACGCGGCTTCTTGCGGCGAGGCGATGACACCGTCCGCCCCGTTTGACAGCGCAATCCCTGCCCGTTCCTGTACCAGATCGGCAACCGATCCGGCTTTGATGCAGGAAGCATCAAGGTCTTCGCGGTCAAGCGATGTCAGGATGGTCACTGCCAGTATCTTCATGTTCGAACCGGCGGCCCCTTCGCGCGCTGCGCGCACCACATGCGGGTCGCCATGCACGGTCAGAAAATCCAGATCGAACTGCGCGACACCGCGCACCGCTGCTTCCACGGTGGCACCGATATCAAAGAATTTCATATCCAGAAAAATGCGTTTGCCGTGCTCCTGCTTGAGTTCGTTTGCCAGCGCAAGGCCACCGCCGGTCAGCATCCCCAACCCGATCTTGTAGAAACTGACGCTGTCGCCCAGCACCCTTGCCAGCTCCAGCCCGTCAAGGACATTGGGCACATCCAGTGCGACGATCAGGCGGTCATTTGACATGGCGGGCACTCCTTGCTGGTTCTTGACGGGTCTAGCGACTGGTCAGCAAAGGTACAATGGCGCGGGCGCTGGCCCCACTTGTCTGCAACGGCTATTTGCGTGGCGGGCCTGCGATAAATCAATGCGCAGGGGATATTCCGGCGTATCTGGGCAATGGCAAAATCCGTCCTCGGGTCTTGCCTGCGCAGGGTGCCGTACCCATTTCAATGGCGAGGCCCACACCGGAATGTGCTGCCGTGCAGGCATTCCACTTCACAGGGCGCTTAACAAAGGAGAGACCCATGAACTTAGAAAAGTTCACAGAGCGGTCGCGCGGCTTTATTCAGGCTGCCCAGACGATCGCAATGCGCGAGGACCATCAGAAACTCGCCCCCGAACACCTGCTTAAGGCCCTGCTGGATGATGAAGAGGGTTTGGCTGCCAACCTGATTTCACACAGCGGCGGTGATGTGTCCGCTGTTGTGGGCGCGATCGAGGCTGCCCTTGGCAAAATTCCCAAAGTATCCGGTGATACCGGTCAGGTTTATCTGGACAACACCACCGCCAAGGTCGTGGATGAGGCCGAAAAAATCGCCAAGAAAGCGGGCGACAGTTTTGTGCCCGTTGAACGCCTGCTGACCGCTTTGGCCGTTGTGAAATCCAAGGCCAAGGATGCGCTGGATGCGGGCGGTGTCACGGCCATGAAACTGAACGCCGCAATCAACGATATCCGTAAGGGCCGCACCGCTGATAGTGCCACTGCCGAAGACAGCTTTGATGCGCTCAAGAAATATGCCCGCGACCTGACCGAGGCCGCAGAGCAGGGCAAGATCGATCCGATCATCGGCCGTGACGAGGAAATTCGCCGCGCGATGCAGGTTCTGTCGCGCCGGACCAAGAACAACCCCGTGCTGATCGGTGAACCCGGTGTGGGTAAAACTGCGATTGCCGAAGGCTTGGCTTTGCGCATCGTCGATGGCGATGTGCCCGAAAGCCTGCGCAACAAACGCCTTATGGCGCTCGACATGGGCGCGCTGATCGCTGGCGCAAAATATCGTGGTGAGTTTGAAGAGCGGTTGAAAGCGGTTCTAAAAGAAATCGAATCCGCCGCTGGCGAAATCATCCTCTTCATCGACGAGATGCACACCCTTGTGGGTGCTGGCGCCTCTGAGGGGTCGATGGATGCCGCCAACCTGATCAAACCCGCCTTGGCGCGGGGCGAATTGCACTGTGTCGGTGCCACGACCCTGAACGAATACCGTAAATATGTCGAAAAAGACGCGGCTCTTGCCCGCCGGTTCCAGCCTTTGATGGTCGAGGAACCGACTGTTTCGGATACGGTCAGCATCCTGCGCGGGATCAAGGAAAAATATGAACTGCACCACGGTGTGCGCATTTCAGACAGTGCGCTGGTGGCTGCGGCAACCCTGTCACACCGCTATATCACGGATCGTTTCTTGCCCGATAAGGCGATCGACCTGATGGACGAAGCCGCCAGCCGTTTGCGGATGGAAGTTGACAGCAAGCCCGAAGAACTGGATGCGATCGACCGCCAGATCCTGCAATTGCAGATTGAAGGCGAGGCGCTGAAGAAAGAGGACGACAAGGCCTCAAAGGACCGGCTTGAAAAGCTGCAAAAGGAACTATCGGACCTGCAAGAGCGCGGATCAGAGATGACCGCGAAATGGCAGGCCGAGCGGGACAAGCTGGAAAGCACGCGCGATGTGAAGGAAAAGCTGGACCGCGCCCGCGCTGATCTGGATATCGCCAAGCGCGAGGGCAATCTGGCGAAAGCGGGCGAGCTGTCTTACGGGGTGATCCCGCAACTGGAAAGGCTTGTCGCCGAGGTGGAAGCCAACGACGACCTGATGGTCGAAGAGGCAGTGCGCCCTGAACAGATCGCCGAAGTGGTCGAACGCTGGACAGGTATCCCGACCTCCAAGATGCTGGAAGGCGAGCGCGACAAACTGCTGCGCATGGAAGACGAGTTGGGCAAGCGCGTGATTGGCCAGAAATCGGCCGTAAAAGCCGTGGCCAATGCCGTGCGCCGTGCCCGCGCCGGGCTGAACGACGAGAACCGTCCGCTGGGGTCGTTCTTGTTCCTTGGGCCAACCGGCGTGGGTAAAACCGAGCTGACCAAGGCCGTAGCTGAATATCTGTTCGACGACGACAGCGCGATGGTCCGCATCGATATGTCCGAGTTTATGGAAAAACACGCGGTCTCGCGTCTGATCGGCGCGCCTCCGGGCTATGTCGGGTATGACGAAGGTGGTGTGCTGACCGAAGCTGTGCGGCGCAGGCCTTATCAGGTGGTGCTGTTCGACGAGGTCGAAAAGGCGCACCCTGATGTCTTTAACGTGCTCTTGCAGGTGCTTGATGACGGTATCCTGACCGACGGGCAGGGGCGGCATGTGGATTTCAAGCAAACGCTGATTATCCTGACGTCCAACCTTGGGGCGCAGGCGCTCAGCCAGCTACCCGATGGGGCAGATGCATCTGATGCCAAGCTAGAAGTGATGGAGGCTGTCCGCGCGCACTTCCGTCCCGAGTTCCTGAACCGTCTGGACGAGACGATCATCTTTGACCGTCTGGCCCGTGATGACATGGCGGGGATAGTGACGATCCAGATTGGACTGCTGGAAAAGCGGCTTGCGGGGCGCAATGTCCATCTTGATCTGGATGAG
>CAYGMX010000201.1:0-5687 GCA_964351055.1 uncultured Loktanella sp.
ACTCGCTTGGAGGTCCCACGATTATCTCTTCGCAGACATGCTCGCCCCACTCGGGAGTCAACCGCCCCTTTCGAGAGATGGAACAGGTGTGGTTGTTGTCTCGTTCGAGGCCGATAACGCAGAGACATCTGCCGAAGTGACAAATGAACTGCTCGCGCAGATTCAACGTCAGAACGTAGAGATGCGGACCGAAGCAGCAGGGGAAACGCTCGAGTATTTTGAATTGGAAGTCGAACGGCTGAACAACGAACTTGCGCAGCAGGGCGTTCTGATTCTCGAATTCCAGCTCAGCAACAGCAACGCGCTTCCCGAAAGCCTCGATTTTCAACGCACGCGGGTGACGGCCCTGCAGGAACGCATCTTGCAGATCAATCGCGAGTTTTCATCTTTGACGGATCGCCGGTCGCGTTTGACAGAGTTGTTCGAGCAGACGGGGCGGGTCGACCTGAGCGAGGCCAGCATGTCTCCCGAACAGCGCCGTCTGCGCGAACTGCAAGGTGAACTCGCATCGGCGCTGATCATCTATACGCCCGACAACCCCCGCGTGATTTCCTTGCGCACTCAGGTCGAGGCGTTGCAACAACGAATCGAAGCGCAGACAAGGCCGGATGCAGAAGGCAGCGAACTTCAGACCGCGTATTCTTTGCAAATCTCGGATATTGACGGCCAAATCGCCTTTCTTTCTGAACAGCGCGAACAGGTCGAGCTTGAGATGCAAGCTCTGATGAATTCGATCAACGCGACGCCTGAGAACGCGATAGAGTTGGGGAAACTCGAACGTGATTACGAGAACATCCGCACACAGTTCAATCAGGCAACCATGGGTCTGGCTCAGGCGCGGACGGGCGACCGGATCGAGGCCTTGGCGAAAGGCCAACGGATGGTTGTGATCGAACGGGCGACTGTCCCCGAGTTTCCATCCGCGCCGAACCGCCGCTTGATCGTTGCCGCCAGTATCGGTGTCGGTGGCCTTGCGGTCGTCAGCTTGTTTCTTCTGTTGGAGGTCATGAATATAACGATCAAGAGGCCTGTAGAACTCACAACTGAATTGGGTATCAAGCCATTAGCGACGATCCCTTACATGACCACCCCGCGCGAGGTCGCAAACCGACGACTGCTCACATCATTTGTCTTGTTCGTGGTCATCGTGGGGCTGCCGGTTTCCTTGTATCTTGTGCATACGCAAGTCATGCCTTTGGACTTGCTGCTGGCTGAGTTGCGACAACAGGTGGGGACGTAGATATGGATCATATTCGCGCCGCAATAGACAAGGCCCGCGCCCAACGAACTGCAGAGCAAGGGACAGTGGTCAAGGACAGCCCGCACCCCGCGGAAAGGCTTGGCACGCCAGTCAAACCAACCGCTTTGGAAGCGTGGCAGTCACTCCCGACCATTGATGTCGACCCCAAACATCTGCTTGAAAAAAGGATCGTGACACAACAGGCGACCGCAATGTCGGCGCCCTTTGATGCCTTGCGCACCAGCTTGCTTCACGAACTCCGCACAAACAACTGGCGCCGTCTTGCGATCACTTCGCCGGGTCTTGGTTGCGGCAAATCAACGATCTGCGTGAACCTTGCATTCAGCCTGTCCCGTCAGGCCGACCTTCGGGTGATGGTGATTGAACTTGATCTGCGCCGCCCGTCTCTTGCGGATATCTTGCAACTGCGTGACGTGAATTTCTCGCAAGTCCTTTCTGGAAAGGCTTCGCCAGCCGATCACATCAGGCGCTACGGCGACAATCTTGCCTTCGGGGTCTGCCAACAGACCGTGAACTCTGCCGAGTTGCTGCAAGGTCTGACCGCTGCGCACCAGATTGATGACATCGAGGCGCGCTATCAGCCGGATCTGATCCTGTTCGACATGCCCCCGATGCTGTTGGTCGACGATACGATGGCCTTTATCGATCAGGTAGATGCGGCACTGCTGGTTGGCGCATCGGAATTGACGACAGCCAAAGAGATCGGGCGCTGTCAAAATGATTTGCAGGCCCGGACAAACCTCATTGGCGTCATTCTGAATAAATGCCGTTATCTTGATCCTGCCGAAGCGTACGGCTACGGGGTTTAGCAGTGATGCCGTACCTGCGATACGATGTTGACCTCAATCGGATCAACAGCAGGTCCATGGCAATCAGCACCACACAGACGGCAAGGGGACGCTCTTGGCTACGCCAAAGCGCAAGTCCGGCCGGCGCTGTGTGCGCAACGATGCACACCAACCCGTTCGCCATTCTTTGGTCATGCAGCATATGGCGGTATCTCTCGCCCTTGTTTTTGGTTAAAATTGAATGGCAGTGGCTGATCGGGCAGTCATCACTTCCACAAACGAAACCTGGTATGCGTTACCAGTTTGAAAGACAGGAACACTAAATGCCAATCTACGACATAGACCCCGACCGTTTGAGCATCGATGTGGACACCGCGCGCGCCGCCGCCGCGCCTTTCGCCCAAGAGTATCAAAGCGGTCAGCCCTATAATCACATCTGCATTGACAATTTCCTTCCCGAATCCGTTCTGCGCAAAGTGCAAGGGGATCTGGCTTCCCTGCACGAGAATGAGGACAGCGAATCCTTCCAGCGCGCGCAAGAAAACCTGAAGACGCAATATAACCCCGATCGGTTGCCGACCTATTCGCGCGAGCTGTTTCACGCCTTCAATTCGCGGCCGTTCCTTTTGTTCCTCGAGGAAATGACAGGTATAACCGGCCTTATCCCTGATCCCTATTTCATTGGCGCCGGCATTCACCGTGTCAGCAATGGCGGCCATCTGGATATCCATGCAGACTTCAACCTGCACAAACAGATGAATCTCGAACGGCGGCTGAATGTCCTGATCTATCTTAATGATGAGTGGCGCGAAGAATGGGGGGGGTCGTTCGAAATCTGGGAGAACGACATGAGCGCGAAAGTGAAAGGCTTTGTGCCGCTTTTCAACCGCATGTGCTGTTTTTCGACGGGCTCTAACACGTTCCACGGCAACCCTGAAAAGGTCAATCATCCCAATGGGGAACCCCGCCAGTCTATTGCGTTGTACTATTACACAGCAACATGGGACCCCACGCGCAAGTCGCATTCGACAATCTTCAAACCTCGCCCGGGCACAGCCGATAAGGAAGATCACAAGTCCCGGCGGCATGCCCTACTCGAAGACTGGCTACCACCTGTCGTCTTCAGGAAGGTTTTCCACAGATTGACACGTCTGGGCTTTTGAACAAGCGCATGACCTTTTCCCGCTGATACCCGACGGCTGTTTAGACCCGCTTGTTGCGTTGCATTCGCTCTGGCCGCGCTAGGATATCGGGGCGCTGTCCGCGCGGTTGGCGCTTGTGCTTTTGCCGGACTATTTCCGCTGTGCTGTCGGCTTCGGGAACGGGGTCCTTGGTCGGGGTTTTCTGGGTCTGGAGCGAACTTGCCAAGAGCAGTCCGGCGAGCATCCAGCTCATTGTGTTGACCAATGAGTTCGGCAAAAGCTCAAGCAGGTTGACCGCAAGCAACAGCGCAGTCCCGTAGGTCAGATAGTGTTGGTCGGCAGACATGCGGGACCGCAGCCGCCACAAACGAAACAACGGAAGCGTGAGCAGGCCGAACACGCAGATATAGCCGGTCCACCCCAGCACGCCGATTACAATGATCCAGTAACCATCAGTGACGGTAAGGCCGCGCCCTGTTTCGGGGTCCCATAGCCGATTGCGATCCCAGAAGCCCCAACCGAAAACCGGCTTGAGCGCGGCGTGTTCCAAAAGCAAATTTTCGTTTTCAAAGCGGAATTCGAGTGACTGTGCTCTGTCTTCATGGATCACACCGGCATAGCTGACCAGTTCCGTGGTCGGGATAACATCGGCGGACCGCAAGACAGGATAGATCAAAACCAGAAGAGAACAGACCGTGATGATCCAAGCCTTGAATCTGAGACCGGTGAACACGATCACCGGCAGAAAGACTGCTGCAAACAATATCGCGCCAACGGTCTTGCATGCGATGAGGACGAAAAGCAGATAAAGCGTAGCAAACCCATAGAAAAGTCGCGTCTTTTCATTTGATCCCCGCCACAGCAGTGCTGTTGAAAGCACGGTCATAGTCATGAAAAAGGCAACAGTCAGGCCATGCCCCATAAAGACCACGGGCCTGAACCCGTCAAACCGGAGCTGTTGACCGAAAAGCTGAGTGTAATAGCCATAAACCCAATAGCTGAACTGTGGGGCCAGCCTGACTTCCAACAAAACGGGTATCGAATAGACCAAGCCCGCGATCATATAGGCCGTCAGGAAATTACGCCGAGACTCCTGCGACGAGAGCAAGTTAAACCCAAGGATGAACGGAATGAGCGTGATTGCATATTGCAGCGATGCAGAGATAGCGTCCCGCACCGACAACCCCGGCAGAAAGACAACACCGTCAATAAAGGGTTCTCGGTTTGTCATCAGCGTCGCAAACGGACTAAGCACAAACCCGATCATGAAGACGGAGGCCAGTGTGGAAGATGGCAGGAATTTGATCCTTTGCTTTACAAGCGTCAAACAAAGGACAAGAGCCGTAAGGCTTGGAATAGTGTATTTGTCCAAGGTCGGGATCAGGGGCAGGTTGATGTTTACTCCGGCTGGCAGAAACATGAAGGCACCCAGAAATGACCAGATCAGCGCCCGATCAGGCGTCAAGAACCTGAACAACCCGATCATGACTAATGGCCAGATATAGAGCATTGCATAGGCAAGCAGGTTAGGCATGCGATCAATCAACCAATGTACGTAATGTCGGTTCGTCCTAACATGTTTGTAGCAGGAAAGTCCCTCCCCGAGTTGCCATGAGGTCAAGTTTGCCACACTTTCGTTTTCGGCAGTCACATGCGCCGGTCGCCTTGATTGCGGCCAACGCGGATTGCCGCTAGAGTTTTTGCAGAAAGCGTCCACGCAGGCGGTGATCGTGAACAACTTGAGTGGCACAGCGCTGGCAAATATGCTCCTGACGCTTTGCTGCTTGTCCGAACAGACGTCTACTGCGCGGCCACGGCAAGGTGTTGTTTGGAATGAGGGTGAAGCACTTGACAATATGTCGCGATGCGATGTCAGACATCGGAACGATGCCGCAATTGACCACTGGTCGGGCAAGCTGCATTGCACATCTTTGGCCTCGTGCTTAAGCCGAGGCAGAGCGTGGCCCCTGAACGCCCCGGGCGCGATAGCTTAAAACAAAAGATATATGCGGCGGCGGCCCTGTCGACGATTGTCTTTGCAGTTCAGGTGATCACCAGAATACTTTCGACCATCGTCCTGACGAGGATGCTTGCGCCAGAGATCTTCGGGATCTTCGCAGTCGTCACAATGTTCATCTTCATTCTTGAGCAATTTTCCGATATCGGCGTGCGCTCGCTCGTTCTGACCAAAGAAGATGACCTTGATGATAGCTTTCTGCGGTCTTGCTGGACGGCGCAGATCTTGCGGGGATTGCTGATCGCCGGTGTTTGCGGCGCATTGGCGATCGGGGTCAGCATCATGCAGGATTTCGGGATGTTTCCGCCCGAATCAAGTTATTCTGCGGCGGTGCTTCCCTATGCAATTGCTTCGGTCGGGGGAACATCGGTCATCTTTAGTTTCGCTTCACCCGCTCGGTTCATCTATGAGCGCGAGATGAAATTCCGCCAGATCAGCATCGAAACCGAAGACGTCGGTGCCTCCCTCAATGCCTGCAC
>CAYGMX010000202.1:0-5665 GCA_964351055.1 uncultured Loktanella sp.
TCGGTGATCGCATTGATGTAAAGCCCGTTGGTCAGATGCACCCGCAAGCCCTGTGCGGCCGGGTGGTATGACCAAAGCGGCAAGGTTGCCTGTGCCAAGGCCACAAGGCCAAAGCTGATCAACGCCAAGAGGATCAGGGCCCATTCCAGCGCCCCCGCCTGAGGGGTTGCCGGCAAAGTCCCCGCTGTCATCCATTCAGACGCCCTTTGCAGGACAAGATAGCTCAGCGTCACGGTGGCCGCATAAGTTGCCGTGCGCTGGGTCAAGGCCCGTGGAGCCGCATCGGCAAAGCCTTGGGCCAGGAGATAAGCCACTCCGAAGATCAGGATCGCACCCAAGGCAACCGCCTGTGGCGACTTGCCACCAAAATCAAAGCCCAGCCCAAGGATCGCATAAACAATGCCATAGATCGCAAGCGCGACCACAAAAGCCCGCGTGACCGCCCCCATATTGGGCACCGCAACAGGGCCCGGCTTGCGGATTGCCACCACCCGTTCGACTGCGCCACCGGCGGAGAGGAAGGCGTGCGCCTTGTAAAGTGAGTGAGCCACGATGTGCAGCAAGGCCAGCGGGAATAGGGCAAGACCACATTGCAGGATCATGAATCCCATTTGCGCGATCGTGGACCATGCAAGCGAGGCCTTGACTGTTGGCTGTGTCAGCATGACCAAACCTCCGAACAGCGCGGTAAACCCACCGATCAACACCAGAAGCGCCAGCACCAGTGGCGACAGCAGCATCACATCCGCAAAGCGGATCAGGGCAAAGCCACCCGCATTGACGACACCCGCATGGAGCAGGGCAGAAACAGGTGTTGGGGCTTCCATGACCTCGGTCAGCCATCCGTGGGTCGGGAACTGGGCCGATTTCAGAATGGCAGCCAGCGCCAGCAATCCCGCAGCCGCAAGCGCAAAGCCGCCACCAAGACCCTGCTCGGCCCCCGCGAGAATGGTTGAAATCTGCGTCGTGCCATAGGTGCCGGCCAAAAGCAGCGCGGCACCAATGATGGCCAAGTCACTGATCCGGGAGATGACGAATTTCTTATGCGCCGCCCGCTGGGCCGCGACCCGCTCTGGATAGAACAGCAAGAGTTTGTGCAGACAAATGCTGGTCGCGATCCAGGCAAAGACGAACTGTGCGACATTGCCCGATTGCACGAGCAGCAGCACCGCAGCCAGCGTAGCCAAGAGCCAGAAGGTAAACGCATCCTGTCGCGCTTCTCCATCCAGATAGGTGCGGGCATAACGCACCACGACCCAGCCGATGAAGGTGACCAGCAACAGCATCACGACGCTGATGATATCAAGGCGCACAGAAAAACCGATGCCGGACAGACCAAACAGAAAGCTGTCACCGCTGCCCGATGTCGCAAGCAAAACCGCAGAGAGCCCCGCAACGGCGACAGCAGCCAATGCAGCCCCTTCCGCAAGCATCGCGCCCTTTTGCGCAGAGAGACCATGCAACCAGCGCGGCGCAAAGGCTGCACCAAGCAAGATGATTGGGGCCAAAAGAGGCAGGGCGTTCAACAGCATCGTCGTCTCCATCGTGTTTGCGGGTCCACGAGGTGATAGAACATGGGTATCAAGATAAAAAATTCATTGTTTGCTACATATCGTTCACTTATATCGAATGATATGTCGGATATGAATTACAACCACCTGCGTTATTTCTGGGCTGTGGCCCATGACGGCAACCTCACGCGGACGGCTGCCAAGCTGAACCTTTCGCAGTCGGCGCTTTCTGTCCAAATCCGCAAACTCGAGGACAGGTTGGGGCACGCGCTATTCGAACGGCGGGGGCGGCAGCTCCATCTGACCGAAGCGGGCCGGATCACGCTTGATTATGCCGATACGATCTTTGATGCAGGCAAAGACTTGCTTGGCACGCTCAGCCAGCAGGGGCGGCCGCGTCAAGTGCTGCGGGTTGGCGCGTTGGCGACGCTGTCACGCAACTTTCAAATCGAATTTCTGCGCCCCTTGCTGGGGCAAGCCGACGTTGAACTGGTGTTGCGCTCGGGCACCTTGGTTGAACTGCTGCAGGGGCTGGAGACCCTCAGCCTTGACGTTGTTCTGACCAATCGCGCGCCCGCACATGACGCCATGTCCAGCTTTGTCACGCAGCCGATTTCTGACCAGACCGTCAGCCTGATCGGCACGCCGAAGCGGCTTGCTAGCAATGCATCGCTTGCGATGCTCTTGTCGGAAAACCCTGTCATTGTCCCGACCGAGGACAGCCCCGTGCGCGCAGGCTTTGACCGGCTCTGTACACGTCTTGACGTCAGCCCGACACTGGCCGCCGAGGTTGACGATATGGCTATGATGCGACTGCTGGCGCGCGAAGATATCGGGCTGGCGGTGCTGCCACCCATTGCTGTGAAGAACGAACTGTCAAACGGGATGCTGGTGGAAGCCAACCATCAATTGGGCCTTACCGAAAGTTTTCATGCCGTAACCATTGCCCGCAAATTCCCGAACCCGCTGCTTGGCACCTTGCTGCATAACGACCACTAGGTCCCCGTCGCCACCTGCTGCACCAGTGCCGCAAGATCACGCAACTGGCCCGCCAGCGGATTTGTCTTGCGCCAGATCATCCCGACGGTGCGGTGCGGCTGCGGGTCGGCAAACCGACCGATAGAGACCGGGGCAGAGCGGGTCTCGACCGGAACAGCCATTTCGGGGATCAGGGTGACACCGATCCCTGCCCCGACCATTTGCACCAAGGTCGACAGTGAGCTGCCATCCAGCCCTTCACGCGGCAAGGTTGTTTGCAGATTGCAGAACGACAAGGCCTGATCGCGGAAACAATGACCCTCTTCCAGCATGAGAACACGCATCTGGCGCAGAGCGTCGGGGGTGGGGACGGGATGGTCAGCCTCGCTGATGGGCCGGACAAGAACAAGACTTTCATCAAACAACGGGACCTCTTCAAAACCGGGCTCGGCAAGCGGAAGAGCAACGATCGCGGTGTCGATCAGACCGCCCGCCAATTCCTCGATCAGCTTGGGCGTGACAGTCTCGCGGATATGCACATCAAGGCCGGCATAGGCGCGGGACAAATGCCCGATCAGACCCGGCAAGAGATAAGGCGCAATCGTGGGAATCACCCCGATCCGCAAGCGCCCGACTAGCCCGGCCTGCGCCGCCCGCGCCATATCACCCAGTTCGTCCACTGCGCGCAGAATGTCGCGCACCCTTGGCGCCCAGTCTTCGCCAAAAGCAGTCAGGCGCACGTGGCGCGGCCCACGCTCGAACAAGGGGGTGCCGAGGTTCTGCTCAAGCTCTTTGATTTGCACCGATAAAGCAGGCTGAGAGATCGCACAGGCATCTGCCGCACGGCCAAAATGACCATGACGGGACAAGGCTTCGAAATAACGTAGCTGCTTGAGTGTGAGATTATTCATAACCTGAAGTTATGACGGCAATCAAAATTTGCAACTTAAAACAATTCTAAGTTAGTGATATCGATCAAGGGAGCGTCGCGCCCGTTTTGCTAAACTGGCAGCGGCAGACTGCAATCAACATCGGAGAGAACAATGGACGGTAACGACGCCGGAAAATGCCCAGTGATGCACGGGGCAACACTTCACACCACACATAACGTCCGTGGCAACAAAGACTGGTGGCCAAACCAGTTGAACCTCAAGATCCTGCATCAGAACGCGCCTGCGTCTGACCCGATGGGCGCAGATTTCAATTATGCGGAAGAGTTCAACAAACTGGACCTCAAGGCACTGAAAGAGGACCTTTACGCGCTGATGACCGACAGCAAGGATTGGTGGCCTGCGGATTATGGCCATTATGGTGGGCTTTTCATTCGTCTGGCATGGCACAGTGCAGGCACCTACCGGACGGCTGATGGCCGCGGTGGTGCGGGTTCCGGCCAACAACGTTTTGCGCCGCTGAACAGCTGGCCTGACAACGGCAACCTTGACAAGGGTCGCCGACTGCTCTGGCCGATCAAGCAAAAATACGGCAACAAGATTTCATGGGCAGACCTTTATATCCTCGCGGGCAACTGCGCGATGGAGTCGATGGGTCTGAAGATGTTCGGCTTTGGCGGTGGACGTGCCGACGTCTGGGCACCAGAGGAAGATATCTATTGGGGCCGTGAGGATGAATGGCTGGCCAGCAGCGATCATGCTGAATCCCGCTACTCCAATGACCGTGATCTGGAAAACCCGCTCGCTGCCGTTCAAATGGGTCTGATCTACGTCAACCCCGAAGGGCCGGACGGCAACCCCGATCCGCTCGCCTCTGCGCGCGATATCCGCGAGACATTCGCGCGGATGGCCATGAACGACTATGAAACCGTGGCACTGACTGCGGGTGGTCACACCTTCGGCAAGACCCATGGTGCAGGTCCGGCAGAGAATGTCGGCCCCGAACCCGAAGCCGCCCCGCTCGAGGCGATGGGTTTTGGCTGGCTGTCCACCTACAAGTCCGGCAAAGGCCGCGACACCATCACCTCTGGCCTTGAAGGTGCATGGACCTCCAACCCGATCAAGTGGGACATGGGCTATTTTGACGTTCTGTTCAAATACGACTGGGAACTGACCAAGAGCCCAGCCGGGGCGAACCAATGGAAACCCAAGAACATCGAAGAAGCTGATATGGCTCCCGATCCAGCGGACCCTTCCAAGAAGGTGCCAATCATGATGTCGACCGCTGACATGGCCATGAAGATGGACCCGGCCTACGAGAAAATCTCGCGCCATTTCCATGCCAACCCTGAAGAGTTCGCCGATGCCTATGCGCGTGCGTGGTTCAAGCTGACCCACCGCGACATGGGACCAAAGGTGCTTTATCTGGGTAATGAAGTCCCCGAGGAAGATCTGATCTGGCAGGATCCAATCCCTGCCGTGGATCACGCTCTGATCGACGATGCAGACATTTCCGCACTCAAGGCTGAAATCCTGGGGTCTGGCCTGTCGCTGTCCGAACTGGTGTCGACTGCTTGGGCCTCTGCCTCGACCTGCCGCGGGTCGGACAAGCGTGGTGGTGCCAATGGTGCCCGCATTCGCCTGGCCCCGCAGAAAGACTGGGTCGTGAACGAGCCTGCAAAGCTGTCCAAGGTCCTTTCCACACTGGAAGGTATCCAAAGCGGGTTCAACAGCGCGGCATCAGGCGGCAAGAAAGTATCGCTGGCCGATCTGATCGTCCTGGGCGGTTCTGCGGCGGTCGAACAGGCGGCCAAGAATGGCGGGCATGATATCGCTGTGCCCTTCACACCGGGCCGGATGGATGCCAGCGCAGAACAGACCGACGCGGAAAGCTTTGAACCGCTGGAGCCGGAAGCAGACGGTTTCCGCAACTTCCTCAAGACCGACTACAAAGTACCCGCCGAGGAAATGCTGGTAGACCGCGCGCAACTGCTTACCCTGTCGGCACCGGAAATGACGGTGCTGGTCGGTGGCTTGCGTGTGCTGGGTGCAAACGTCGGCGGGGCGACCCATGGCGTGTTCACCAACAAGACCGAAACGCTGAGCAACGACTTCTTCACCACCCTTGTCGATATGGATCTGGAGTGGAAGCCGGCAGGTGACGAAGGTCTTTACGAAGGCCGCGACCGCGCCACGGGCGGTGTCAAATGGACAGGCACCCGTGTCGATCTGGTCTTTGGTTCCAACTCGCAACTGCGTGCGCTCTCAGAGCTTTACGCCCAAAGC
>CAYGMX010000203.1:0-5655 GCA_964351055.1 uncultured Loktanella sp.
ATCAGTGTCAGGTCACGGAAGCTTTGCGAGATTTCGCCGGTCAGCGCGCGGATCACGATCGGGGTCGAATTGACCATCAAGGTGCCGTCGCTGCTTTGTGCGTTCTCGATCAAGTTCGCGATTGCCACGCCGCCGCCGCCGCCGGACATGTTTTCATAGGTTGCTGTCCCGATCAGGCCCGAGTTGACCAGCGCTTCGCCAGTACCGCGTGCGGTGCCGTCCCAGCCGCCACCTGCGCCGCCCGGCACAAGGAAGTGGATCGCATCAAGCTTCTGATGCCCATCCGCCTGCGCGATGCCCGCAAAAGAAATCGAGGCCGCAGCAGCAGCCACCATGACCCGGCGGGTCAAAGTAAAAGTCGTCATTGGTTTCCTCCCATTTGACAGGCGGCCACACGCCGCCCATGGTGCACAAACGAACACAGAAAACTGACATCGACCTGACACGCACAAAAATAGGGCAAAATAAAAATGCGGTTCCTTTTGGTTGAGGACAATCTGGAACTGGCTGAAGCCGTCATAAAACGGCTCGGACTTGACGGGCATGCGGTTGACCATGCAGGCACCCTTGCCATGGCCGACGACTGTCTTGCGGCGGCCAACTACGATCTGATCTTGCTTGATGTGATGTTGCCCGATGGCGACGGGCGCGAATTTCTGGCCCACAAACGTGCGTCACTGGAAACACCGGTTATTGTCCTGACCGCGCGGTCCCAAGTCTCTGACAGGGTTGGCGCGCTGGATCAGGGGGCAGATGACTATATCACCAAACCATTCGATTTTGCCGAACTCGAGGCCCGTTGCCGTGCGGTGCTTCGCCGTCGCAGCGGTTCGGCCCGCAATGATTTCAAGTTGGGGACAGCGATTTTCGATCCTAATGCAGGGACCATCGTACAGGCCGATCAGACCATCGATCTGCGCAATCGTGAAATCCGCCTGCTTGAAGTCTTTGCCCGCCACCCCGGTCAGATCATGTCGAAATCGCAACTGCTTGACCGGCTGTTTTCCCATGACGCCGAAGTCACAGAAAACGCCATCGAAGTCTATGTCGGACGCCTGCGCAAGAAACTTGACACGGTCGGTGTCCGGATCGAGACCGTGCGGGGCCTTGGTTACCGGATTTGCCCTTGAACACGCAGACACTCTCGATCGGGCGGCGGCTGACCCTGCTTTTGGGGGCAATTGCCGCGCTTTTGGCGCTGGTGTCATGGGGCATGGTATCTACGTTTTCGGGGCAAGCGGCGGCGCGTACGCAAGACAATGTACTGGCCGCATCCGTGGCCACTATCGCCGAGACCTTGCGCAGCGAACAGGGCGCCGTCAGGCTCGAACTCCCCTATTCCGCTTTTGCCATGCTGGGGGCGATCAGCGAAGACCGTGTGTTCTATCGGGTCTCGGTCGGCGGTGAAACGCTGACCGGCTATGACGATCTCCCCGGCGGGCGCATCCCTGAAGCCCCTGGCGAGGTCTTGTTCGACACGGTGGACTA
The DNA here is from genome assembly GCA_964351055.1 of uncultured Loktanella sp. Classification (GTDB taxonomy): domain Bacteria; phylum Pseudomonadota; class Alphaproteobacteria; order Rhodobacterales; family Rhodobacteraceae; genus Yoonia. The sequence continues at coordinate 1,489 of CAYGMX010000203.1, forward strand.
TCGGGGGGAAACCGTGCGAATGGCCAGCGTGTCGCGGGTCGTACTGGCCGGACGCGAAAGTGCATCGGTCACCGTTTCGGTGGCGCAGACGCGCAACGGGATCGCTGCCGTGACCGCTGGTTTATCACGGACAGCCGCAATTTTGTCCGTTGCTTTCTTCGTTCTTGCCGCTGCCCTTTCGGCCATTGCGGCGCGGGCATCATTGCGGCCACTCAACGAAATCGCGCAATCCGTGTCGCGGCGCGGTCCGTCCGATCTGCGCCCAATCCGCCGCGGCGCCCCCAGCGAACTCGCGCCACTGGTGACGGCCTTGAACCGGCTCATGGACCGTCTGGGCCAGTCGATCCGGCGCTCCGAGGACTTTATCACCGAAGCGGCCCATCGGGTCCGCACACCGCTGGCCACTGTCCGCGCGCAGGCCGAAATCGCGCTACGGACGGTCACGGGTGAGGAAGAAAAGAAGTCGCTACGCCGTGTGATCCGCGCCGTGGACGAAAGCTCGCGTTCGGCCAGCCAGTTGCTGGATCATGCAACGGTCGCATTTCGGGCCGAGGATCTGGAGCGCAAAGAATTGGATATGTCCGACCTGACCAAGGCAGTCGTCAAGAGCCTGAGCCCCACCGCGGAAATGAAGGATATCAGTTTCGCTCTTGATGTGGTGCCCGCACCGGTGCGAGGGGATGCCATCTTGTTGCAGACCGCGTTGCGCAATGTTTTGGACAACGCGATCAAATACTCGCCGGCGGACACTACCGTCCGCATTCACGTACGGCACTCTGGTCAAGACATTGAGGTCGAAGTCTGTGATCAGGGCAAAGGTCTGGGGTCCGGCCCTGTCGGGCACCTGACCGAAAGGTTCCGGCGTGGCGACAACGTCGAAGGGGTCGTTGGATCGGGATTGGGGCTGACCATCGCCGATGAAGTGATGCGCGCCCATGGGGGAAGTCTTGCCTTGCGCAATCTGACAGAGAAAGGAACCGGCACATGCGTCTTGCTTGCCTTGCCTTTGGCCTGAGCCTGCTTGCCCATGTCGGGCTGGCACAGGAGATCGCGGTCGAAGACTACCGGTTCTATGAAGGCACCTCTGACCGTGTCGTACGGGTGATTTCAACCGCCGATCTGGAAGTGTTCGAGCCCTTCCTCTTGGCGTTCCAGCGCGCCCGCCCTGCCATCGGCATAGACTATACCGTGGCATCAAGCGCCGACCTGCACCGCGCGATGATGCAGAACCATGATTTTGACCTTGCGATTTCCTCGGCCATGGACCTGCAGTTCAAGCTTGCCAATGACGGCTTTGCACAGCGCTTCCGATCAGCGGCAACCGATGCATTGCCCGCGTGGGCAAGCTGGCGGAATCTTATCTTTGCATTCACCTCGGAACCTGCGGTCGTTGTCATTTCCCGCGAGGACTTTGCAAACCAGACAAGACCGGCCACGCGCCAGGACCTGATCGGTCTGTTGCGTGAAAATCCCGCGCAGTTTCAGGGGCGTGTCGGCACTTATGATGTGCGCATCAGCGGGCTTGGCTATCTTTTTGCCACACAAGAGGCGCGGGCCTCTGATGCCTATTGGCGGCTGACCGAGGTTATGGGCCGGCTCGACCCGCAGCTTTATTGCTGTTCGGCGCAAATGATTGATGACGTGGCCTCTGGCAAACTGGCGTTGGCCTATAATGTTCTTGGGAGTTATGCCGCCGAGCGAATCGCGAAAGATGACAGGCTCGAGATTCTGGTTTTGGAGGACTTCACCAATGTCATGCTGCGGACTGCCATTATTCCGCAGTCGGCCCGGAATGTGGAAGACGCTGGTGCCTTGCTGGATGCCTTATTGCGCGAGGGACTGCGCGACGCACCCGGCGCATGGGTGCTGCCGCCGCTGAGCGATGCAAGGAACCCTGCGCCGGCCGCCTTCGGCCCGATCCGGCTTGGCCCCGGTCTGATGACCAATCTGGATCAACTAAACCGGCGCGCCTTTCTGGATGCTTGGGAAAGCGGGATGGAACAACGCTAAGAACTGAGACTTATCCGCAGGTTAAGTCTGTACGTTCCAATCTTGCAAAACGGGCGCAAGCCGGCAGTTATCCGGTCACTTTACCGATGGCAGCACGCAGGTTGCCGCATTGTCCACCGTTACGCAGCAGTCCAGCCGCGCCAAGGCTATTGTTGAGTTAAATGGCGATATAGGCGCACAAGGTGCGCGCAGGGATTGTGCCTGCATGGCCTTAGCCGCCCAGAAATGCCTCAGAAAGAACCATCTTTCGGACACAATTTCCACCAATTCGACTGCTTTGTTTCCGTCAGTGATTTGGAGCAGTCATGAGACTAAAGTTTTTTTTACCAGTAATTTTTTGATTTGCCGTGAAGGGTCCAATCAGGCTTAAAAATTTTAGAGAGGAGTGAAGACTTTGGTGTTCAATCTGAAGAAACAACTGAAAACGTCTGCGGCAGCGCTTGCTTTGACCACAGGTTTACTAATCCCGTCCTCAGGTTTTGCGTCAGAAGTGACCCTGAACTCTACCGACGGCACGATCAACATCACCGGTGAGTTCATCGATTTCCGCGATGACAACTACATCATCCGCACAGCACTTGGCGATCTGCGTATCGCGGCAAGCAGCGTGATCTGTAACGGTGATGCCTGCCCGACCTTCGAAACCGTTGTGGCAGATGTTGCGATCGTCGGTTCCGAAGCCATCGGCCTTGGCATGATGCCCCTCATGATGAGCGGTTTTGCCGCGTCATTGGGCGCAGATGCGGACATCAGCAACCCCTCAGCGGGGCAAACTGTAGTCAGCCTGATCGGCGACGACGGCTTTGGTGACCAGATCGGATCCTACCTTGTGTCCTCTGTCGGTGACGACGCCGCCTTCCAGACCCTCCTTGACGGCAGCGCCAAGATCGGCATGTCCGCCCGCCGGATCACACCCGACGAAGCACGCGCTTTGCGCGATGCCGGATCGGGCAGCATGGTCAGCCCGAACCAGGAACGGATCATTGCGGTGGACAGCATGGTTGTCGTGACACATGCCTCCAACCCTGTTGACTCGCTCACTACAGAACAGCTTAGCGGTATCTTCGCGGGTGAAATCACGAACTGGACCGAAGTTGGTGGCCCAGATCGGCCCATTACCGTGATCACCCAGCAGGAAAGCTCTGCCAGCTATGACTATTTCATGTCGTTCCTTTATGGCGACGAGCGTCCAAGCTTTGCGCCACAAGCGATTGCTGCAGACGATCAGGCCATGTCGAATGTGATGTTCCATGACCAGAACGCCATCGGCTATCTTGGCTATGCATTCCAACGTGGTGCCAAACCGATGACCCTTCTGAACGAATGCGGCATCGCAACAACACCTGATGCGTTCTCGGCCAAAACCGAGGAATACCTGCTAAGCCGTCGTATGTATCTTTACAACCGCTCGGACAATCTTGATGCCGAAACCCAAGCCTTCCTTGATTTTGCAGTCTCTGATGAGGCCGATAACGTCATCGGCAAATCAGGCTTCATCGACCTTGGCATTCTGCGCCGTGGGCAGGATGCAAACGATCCGCGCCATATGGCATTGACCGCCGAAGTCGCGCGCTACGATGTCGGCTTTGAAGGCGAAGTGATGTCCGAAATGCTCGAAAAGATGGGACAGTACGACCGCCTTTCGACCACTTTCCGCTTCCGCACTGGTTCTTCGCAAATCGATGAACGCGGCCGTTTGGACATGTTGCGTCTGATTTCCTACCTTGAAGAGGCGCCAGCAGGCACCGAAATCACACTGGTCGGTTTCACCGATGATGTGGGTGCATTCGAAGGCAACCGGCAGCTGGCGATCAGCCGCGCTGATGCGGTTCTTGAGGAAATGCGCGACATGGCCGGTGACCGGTTGAACGGCATCCAGATGTCGGTTGCAGGCTTTGGCGAAATTGCGCCATCTGCTTGCAATATCTCCGAGCGCGGTCGCGGTATCAACCGTCGTGTCGAAGTGTGGATCGCCAAAACGGTCGAAGGTTAAAGCATCCTCGGCGGTGCATGTTCAACGGACACGCACCGCCGAACTTTACGATTTGTACGCTTTTCTGCCCGGTAAACCTGTCTTGCGTCGCATCATGCGATCCCTGATCGCATGTGCACAATGACTTGATCAGCCGCTTGGATATCACTCACGTCCTGCCCTGT
>CAYGMX010000204.1:0-5629 GCA_964351055.1 uncultured Loktanella sp.
TTGCCAGGTTACGCCGAACCATTTGAGCGTAAAGCCCGGTGGCGGCCACTGATAAGACTTGTCCTCGGTTGTGAAGGCATAGACGAAAATCAGCAGGATCGGCAGGTGCATGAACGCAAGGCCCAAACCCGCCGCGATCTTAAGCCCCATGGGTGCGCGGTCAGAGCGCATCGAATGCCCCTTTCCGTTTGGCGATCCACAGGTACACAGCCATGAGCAAGATCGGCACAACCGCAAAAGCGGCAGCAAGCGGAATGTTTCCAGCCGTGCCTTGAAAAGCATAGACGGCCTGCCCGATGAAGCGCCGCGACGACCCGACAATCTGCGGAATGATGTAATCACCCAGCGTCAGCGAGAAGGTAAAGATCGAGCCCGCAATCACCCCGGGCAGCGCCAGCGGCAGGATAACGTGACGAAAGGTCTGCGCGGGCCGCGCGCCCAGATCTCCTGACGCCTCCAGCATCGAAACAGGCACCCGTTCCAGCGAGGCTTGGATCGGCAAGATCATGAACGGCAACCAGACATAAAGGAACACCAAGAAGGTGCCCGTGGCGCTGACCGACAGCGAATTGCCACCAATGACAGGGATCGACAAATAGGCGCTCAGAAGCCAGCTCAGGTGAAGCGTCTCAAACAACCAGTTGAGGATGCCTTCCTTGGCGAGGATCAGTTTCCATGAATAGACTTTGACCAGATAGGACGACCACAGCGGCATCATGACGCCAAGATAGAAAATGGCCTTCCACTTGCCGCGTGCATAGCGTGCTGCATAATAGGCCACAGGAAAGCCGATAATCGCCGCAGCAAGCGTCACCGCCGCCGCCATCACGACCGTGCGAACGATGATGTCGAAATTCGATGGCCGGAACAGCTCGCCATAGGTTTTCAACGTCCATTCATATTTGATTTGGCCGGTGAATTCGTCGATGGAAAAAAAGCTTTGCGCCAGCAGGGCAAAGAGCGACCCCAGATAGATGATCCCAAGCCACAGCGCGGGCGGCAGGATCAACAGGAAGATCAGCATGGACGGCTTGCGCCACAATGCGTCGGAAATCCGTCCCGACAGGCCCGTATTGCGGCTTATGAAGGCCTGATCACTCATGTGGCCATCACATGCAGATCGTCGGGCGACCAATCGACATGGATGGTCTCGCCGATTTTGGGGATCACGCTCCCTTTGGGCAACAGCATCGTCATCGGCGTGCCGTCGACCTCAAGGCTTATGCGGGTAGCAGTGCCCAGAAAGCTCACGGCCCTGACGTGCCCTGCGTGGCCTTGTTCGGCAAGATACACGGCTTCGGGACGCACAGCGCCGTAGGCCTTTGTCCCCGTCAGCTTTGCGACCATATCGGGCGGCAAAAGATTGGAGGAGCCGACAAAATCAGCGACGAAAGGGTGTTCGGGGCGGTAGTAGATATCTTCGGGTGCACCGACCTGAACGATCTTGCCTTCGTTGAAAACCGCAATGCGGTCGGCCATCGACAAAGCCTCGCTTTGGTCATGGGTCACAAAGACGAAAGTGATGCCAAGGCTCCGCTGCAAAACCTTAAGCTCTTCCTGCATCTGTTCTCGCAGCTTTAGATCAAGTGCGCCCAGCGGTTCATCAAGCAGTAGCGCTTTGGGCTTGTTCACGAGCGCACGGGCAAGGGCGACGCGCTGGCGTTGCCCCCCTGAAAGCGCAGAAGGCTTGCGGTCGCCGTAGCCGCCAAGGGCAACCATCTCGAGCGCATCATCCGCGGCCTTGTGACGGATATTCTTTGCCTGTCCCGCAATCATCAGGCCATAAGCCACGTTGTCGCGCACATTCAGGTGCGGAAACAGCGCATAGTCCTGAAAGACGGTATTCACGTTGCGCTTGTAAGGCGGGATGCCTTGGACGACCTGGCCGAAAATCTCGATGTCGCCCATGGTGGGGCGCTCAAACCCTGCAATCAGGCGCAAGCAGGTTGTCTTGCCCGAACCCGATGGCCCAAGCATCGCAAAAAATTCGCCCTCGGCGATGTCGATGTCGACGCGATCAACAGCTTTCACGTCACCAAAGTGGCGCGAAACGCCTGAAAAACGAATGGCTGATGTCATGCGACGCCCTGCGTATTTGGCCCGCCACAGATCGCTGCAGCGGGCGCATTTCTTGAAGCTTACCGGCCGCCGATGACGCCGATATAGTCAGAGACCCAGCGATAGTAAGGCACGCATTCGCCTTGGCTTTCGCAAGACGAAACAGGCGTCGTCCAGAATTTGATACGCTCGAAATCATCCAGACCGTTCTTGGTGCAGCCCTCGGCGGTTTGCATGCCGCGACCGTCAGTACATGCGGCAGGGACAGCAGGATTTGCACCAAACCAGACGGAAAGATCGGCCTGAAGGTTCGAGGCAAGTGAATGTTCCATCCACATGTAGCTGCAGTTGGGGTTGTCTGCATCGACGTGCATCATGGTTGAATCGGCCCAACCCGTGGCACCCTCTTGCGGGATCGTCGATGCGACGGGCGTATTGTCGGCCTGCAACAGGTTTACCTGGAAAGGCCAGGTTCCAGAAGCGGCCATGCCTTCGTTCTTGAAGTCGTCGATCTGGATAAATGCATCGTGCCAATAGCGGCTGACGATCGTGCGCTGTTCGCGTAGCAGGTTCAGTGCGGCGTCATACTGTTCTTGGTTCAGCTCGTATGGGGAAACGATCCCCAATTCCGGCTGGTGGTACATCAGATAGTTTGCAGCGTCCGCGATGTGGATCGGGCCGTCATAGGCCTGCACACGGCCTTGGTTTGGCTGGCCATCGGGCAAGTCCATCGCCTTAAAGACGATATCCCAGCTTGTCGGTGCTTCTGGGAACACCTCGGTCGAATACATCAGGACGTTCGGGCCCCACATGTAGGGCACACCGTAATGGGTGCCATCGACATAGTGCCATGGTGCTTCTTTCAGGCGGTCGTCGACCGTCGACCAGCTTGGGATCAGGTCGATATTGATCGGCTGGACACGGTTCCCCGCGACCATCCGCAACGAGGCATCGCCGGATGCCGTCACAAGATCAAAGCCGCCTTCGTTCATCAGCGCGACCATTTCGTCGCTTGTGTTCGCTGTCTTTACATTGACCATGCAGCCCGTGGCTTCTTCGAAGCCGGTGATCCAGTCAAAGTCGGGCGATGTTTCGCCCCGCTCAAGATAGCCGGGCCATGCGACGATGTTCAGTTGACCTTCGCCTGCGCCGATTTCTGTGAGCATTGTCTGTGCGGCGGCCTGACCTGCGACGGTCAGCGCGAGCAATAGTGCCGTGCTTGATTTCAAGACATTTGTCATGTGCAGTCTCCCCTTTGGGTGGTTCAATTATTTTCTTGATTGAACACACAGTGGGCCAGTCGCAATGCGATCACAAATTCAATTCACAGAATAAAGGTATCGAAATTTCCGATACCAGCACACTAGTCATTGCTGATCGTTTTGTGTGCTTGTGCCACCGCAATAAATTCGCGCGCCGCTGCCGAAAGCTGCAACCCTTTTCGCCAGACCAAACCCACTTGGACGACAGGCAAAGCCCCCGATACATCGCGCGCTTCTATCCTGTCTCCTTCAAGCGACCAAGGCCGGTAAACCAGATCGGGCAAGAGTGCGACGCCTGCGCCTGTTGCCACCAAGGATCGCACGGCCTCGACCGATCTGGTGCTGAAGGCCACTTTGGGTCGGGTTCCCAAAGCGGAAAGCAGCTTGACTGTCTCCTGCTCCATCTCGTCGATGTTGAGCATGATCAAAGGCTCGCCCTTGAGGTCCGCAAGGCTGATGCTGTTCTGGTTGGCAAGACGGTGGCCAATCGGCATCCACAAACGATAGGGCGACACATCCAGCGTTTCGGAATGAAAGGCGAACCGCTGCTCCATCTTCGAAGTCATCATGACTGCGACATCCATTTCACCGCCAATCAAGAGGTGTTCCAGATATTCACTGGATTCCTCTATGGCATTGATCTCGACCTTCGGATTGGCGCGTCGGTATTTTGCAAGTAGATCGGAAATGACATAGCCAGCGACCAAGGATGTCAGGCCCAAATGCAACTGCCCTTGGGCAGTTTGGCCTTCATCGTCAAACACCCCCCGTGCAGAGGCAACATCCGCAAGAATCGTCGTCGCATGGCGTAAGAACTGATGCCCGCGATGCGTGATGCGCAGGCCTCTTGAGTGCCTCTCGAAGAGCTTGACGCCAAGATCGGCCTCCAGATCCTTGATGGATTCCGTCACAGCGCTTTGGGAAATCGACAAAGACTGCGCGCCAGCACTGACCGAGCCATGCTCTGCAACAGCGACAAAATAGCGGAGTTGTCGCAGGGTAAATGACACGTGAAACCACCTTTCCCGTTGGTTGATGCATCAAGGATACCTGCCGCGCGGCGTCTTGCCTAAACCTGACAGGAATAAAGTAGCATGCGACTGTCAAACAACCTGCGTGCAAATTGGCTTTCCGGTTTCACATATCTCAATTTGACGCAAGTTGTCGCAACAAGGGCGTAATCCGGCGCACTGTCGCACGGCGATTGCTTGCTTCCGCGCTTTGGGTTTGCACCTTGAGAAAGGCCTCTCCGTATCCCTGAACGATCAGGTTCTCGGGGGGGATACGGAATGTTTCTGTCAACGCAAGTGCAACAGATTCCGCGCGACGATCTGACAGGGCAAGATTGAAACTGTCACTGCCGGTTGCGTCGGTATGGCCTTCGATCAAGAACACTTCACGCGGATCATCCAGCAATAATTCCTCGATAAGAATACCAATCCGCACAAGGCTGCGTGCCTGTTCTGCAGGGATTGCTGCGGACCCGCTAGCAAAGTTCACGGTATCAAGGTCAATCGCGGGAACAAGACTGCGCACCTGTTCGATCTCGCGGATCTGGCGCAAGCTGAAACTGCGCCCTGCATCGTAGGCAAGCGCTTCGCCCAAGGCCGCGCGCAAGGTGCGAATATCGCTGTCTGAAGCGGACAGGTTCCGCGCAGCAGGGCGTGTATCCTGCAAACGCTGCACATCGACTGCCTCTATCGGCGCGACATCGTCGAAGAGCTCAATCTGGGTTCCGTCCGGATAAAGGACGTCGCGCCGCAGGACGCGCCCGCGTGCGTCGCGGATTGTTACAACTTGTGTCCCGTCAGCACGATCAAGGAAGGTGCGCGTGGACCCGTCAAAAAATGTTTCTGTGCGGATCGCCGCGCCGGGCTGACGCAAGAGCGCATCGTCATCCTTGTAAATCGTCAAACCGCGCGTGCCTTCGACAACCACGCGGTCGCCTGTGTTTTCGACCACACGATCCCCGTTGCGCAGGACAGAGCCAACGACAACCGCACCCAACCCAAGCAGCAGCGCCTTTTCGATATTGCTCAGGCCGCTTCTTTCATTACTTTGCGCTGCAGTCGCCTGCGCACCGGCGATCGGTGTTTCAAAGTCCTCATCACTGCTGCGGACCGCATCTGCGTCCAGCGTCTCTTCGACAATTTCCTCAGCTGCCGCTTCAGTTTCGAGCGTCGCCGCAACTGGCGCATTTTCTGCGTTATCAACAGTCGGATCGGTAAGCACGATCTCAGGTTGATCCGCTACATCTTCTGCAGCCGCCGCTGCTTCTTCAGCCGCCAGTGCTTCGGCTTCTGCCGCTG
>CAYGMX010000205.1:0-5626 GCA_964351055.1 uncultured Loktanella sp.
ATATAGACGAAGGACCCGTCCGAAAAGACGGCCGAATTCAACGTCGCATAAAAATTGTCAGAGGCAGGCACAACGGTGCCCAGATATTTCTTCACCAACTCCGGATGATCGCGGATCGCCTCCGAGATCGAACAAAAGATCACGCCCGCTTTTTTCAACTCGGCCTGAAATGTCGTGCCAACCGACACACTGTCAAAGACGGCATCGACGGCCACCTTACGGCCTTCCGCAGGCATATCCTCGGCGCCTTCAACGCCGGCCAAAATCGCCTGTTCTTTCAAAGGGATACCCAGCTTGGCATAGGTCGCTAGCAGCTTGGGATCAACATCATCCAGCGATTTGGGCTTGACCTCCATGCTCTTGGGGCGGGCATAGTAAAAGATATCCTGAAAATCGATATCAGGGTAATTGACCATCGCCCATGTGGGTTCCTTCATCTTTTCCCACCGTTCAAAAGCAGACAAACGCCACTGCGTCATCCATTCGGGCTCTTCGTTCTTGGACGAAATCAGGCGCACGATATCGGGGTTCACGCCCTTGGGGGCGTAATCCATCTCGATCTCGGTATTCCAGCCGTACTTGTAATTGCCCGAGAGTTCCTTGACCGCATCCACGGTCTCCTGATCAACGCCTTCCTTGACTTCCGTCACATCCAAAGCAGTCATCTTCCCATCCTCTCAAGCCGCCCGTCTGCGGGCGCGTTTCTCGGTCCAGACCTGCGCAAAGCGCAAGACCTCATCTTCTGTTGTCTCGATGCCCAGCGACACGCGCAAGGCACCTGCCGCTGCTTCATCATCCAGCCCAAGGGCCTGCAAAACGCGGCTTACCTTCACCTTGCCGCTGGAACAGGCAGCTCCCGCCGATACAGCAAAACCCGCCAGATCCATGGCCATCACCTGCGTCTCTCCTTTCCACCCGGGGGTGGCGAAACAACTGGTGTTGGGCAGGCGTTGCAACCCTTTCCCGACAAAAATAGTATTCTTTTCCGCAGCCTCAATGGCCTTTTCTAGAATATTTCTAAGTTTGGCAACCCGCCCCCACCGGCCTGCGGCCAGATCGGCTTGCGCGGCAACCGCCGCAGCCCCCATGCCGGCGATGGCGATCACGTTTTCCGTACCGGACCGGCGGCCCATTTCCTGCCCGCCACCCTTGATCTGGGCGGCAACATCGGTGCCCGCCGGAAAAATCAGCGCGCCCACGCCTTTGGGCCCCCCAAACTTGTGGGCCGAAAGAAACACCATGCTCACACCGGACCACGAAAAGGCAAATGGCACCTTGCCAAATCCTTGTGTGATATCGCTGACAGCCAGCCCTCTGGGCAAATCCTGCACAATCCCCGTTTCGGAATTCGCCAGTTGCACCACCGACCCCGCGGGATCATCCACCTGCACCGCGCCATCCAGCAAAGGCAGACAGGGATCAATCCAGGCATGAACCGCATCATGCTCGACCGGTGCCGCCTTCAACCCGCGCCCCGCAAGCGCCAAAGCGGCGGCTTCGGTCGCACCAGAGGTAAACACGACATCCGCACCCGATGCACCGACCGCATCGGCCACCTGCGCCCGCGCTGTTTCGACAATACCCTTTGCGGCACGCCCCTCTGCATGGACCGAAGACGGATTGCCCACGACATCCATGGCCGCCAGCATCGCCTGACGGGCCTCTGCCCGCAGCGGTGTGGTCGCATTATGATCCAGATAGGTTCTCATCATCTTCTTTTGTTCAAAAATACCTCGGGGGAGGCGCAAAGCGCCGGGGGCAGCGCCCCCTTATGTCTCGTCAACAACTTCAAAAAGAGCGGGCACAGCCGGACAAGGGGCCAGTTCATTACTCACCACATCCGACAGGCGGGCCTGATGCAAAAACACATAAACATGCGCGCTCAAACCCTCCCACAGACGGTTCGTCATGGATTGCGCGCGCGACCCGGATGCGCCACCCGAAGCGCCCGCACCCTTGTGCATGGCCGATACGGTCTCATCCACCGCGCCCAGAATCTCCGACACACGAATATCAGAGGCCGCCCGCGCCAGACGATAGCCGCCACCGGGGCCGCGCACAGACTCAACCAGCCCCGCGCGACGCAGCTTCACAAACAACTGCTCCAGATAGGGCAGAGAGATATCCTGCCGCTTGGATATCTCGGTCAGATTGACAAGGGCATCGTCTTTTTGCAAAGCAAGATCAGCCAAGGCGACCATTGCGTACCGGCCTTTGGTGCTTAACTTCATGCCCTGTCTCCTGGCGCTGGCAGCGCAATATCATTGACGCCGCTGCCCCGCATCATTACTTGACCGTGAGCACGACAACTTGGGCGTCTTCGCCTAGTTTAGAATCTTTCTAAGGTGTCCGAGCATTTTCGTCAAGAATGCCAAAGGCACCTACAGCAGCGACGGAATACGTATGCCCGAAGTCATCTTTCCCGGACCCGAAGGGCGCCTCGAAGGGCGCTACCACCCGCAAAAGGACCGTGACGCACCCATCGCGATCGTCCTGCATCCGCACCCGCAGTTTGGCGGGACGATGAACAACAGGGTTGTCTACAACTTGCACTATGCGTTCTACAACATGGGATTCACGGTGCTGCGGTTCAACTTCCGCGGGGTCGGGCGCAGTCAGGGCGAATACGATCAAGGGGTGGGCGAATTGTCCGATGCGGCCTCTGCACTGGATTACCTGCAATCGATGAACAGCAACGCCAAACATTGCTGGGTCGCCGGTTTCTCCTTCGGGGCATGGATCGGGATGCAACTGCTGATGCGGCGGCCTGAAATCACGGGCTTCATTTCGGTCAGCCCGCCCGCCAACATGTACGACTTCAGCTTTCTGGCCCCCTGCCCCGCATCCGGTCTGGTCATCAACGGATCGAACGACCGCGTGGCGCCACCCGCCGATACGGTCAGTCTTGTGAACAAGCTGCACGAACAAAAGGGCATCACCATTACCCATGAAGAAATGCAGGGTGCAGGGCATTTCTTCGAAGATCCTTACATGGACCCGATGATCGACAATGTGCGGACCTATGTGCGCCGCCGCCTGACAGAGAACACGAGATAGCCATGGCCGACAGCTACGTTGAAACCGTCGCGGGCGAACTGGCAGATCTGGCCTTGGCCGATCAGGCAGCATCAGGGGATATCGGGATCGTCGATATGATCGGCGAAGTGCTGGGGGCCTCGTCGCAGACCTTGCAGGAAACTTACCTGACAGCGATCAGGGTGCGGCGGGCAGAGGCGCGGGCGCGTGAAATCCTCGCACAGCGTCAGGCGAACAATTATGCAGCAGCCCCGGCGCCCAAGGCAGCCCCGCTGCAAGGCGTCAGTGCAGACACCGCCGAGACAATCGCGGACCCGATTGTGGCAGACACCACCCCTGCCGCAAAAACAGCCCCGCAAGACGCACCAGCCGCAGGTGTCCCGCGCCGCGTTACCCGCTAGATGACGGCGGCGCGGATCAATGCGCAGCTGTCCTTCCTGACCGAGGCGGACAAGCTCAAATCCGTCTTGCGCGGCACCACGCTCTGTGACGGCTCGCGCCGCGAAAACTCCGGCGAACACAGCTGGCACATCGCGCTTTATGCGATGGTGATGGCAGAACATGCGACAAGACCAGTCAATATCGACCGTGTGATCAGGATGCTGCTGATCCACGACCTCGTCGAGATCGACGCAGGCGATACCCCGATTCACGGCGCTCACGACAGCGCTGAAATGGCACGGCTCGAAAAGGCCGCAGCCGACCGGCTTTTCGGGCTTTTGCCCGCAGATCAGGCGCACGCCTTGCGCAGCCTTTGGGACGAATTCGAAAACGCGCAGACCAACGACGCCATTTTCGCGAAATCCATCGACCGGGTGCAGCCTGTGATCGCAAATCTCGAAACCGGCGGCGGAACATGGCCCGCATACAATGTGACGCCAGCCCAGCTTCAGTCGCGCGTCGGGGACAAAGTCGAAAAAGGGGCGCCTGCGATCTGGGCAGCGCTGAAATCGCGGATCGATGGCTGGTTCAAGGCTCATTCCGCTTCTTCCGAGTAAAAATATCCCGGGGTCTGGGGCAGCGCCCCAGTCCCACTTATCCCGACAAACCCGACATCCCCCCTATACAAACCGCCCCGCTGGGCGTAGTGCGCGTGACTTATCCGCCTTAGAAAGCCCGACCCTATGATCACGACCCTCGCCGATGCCCTTGCCAAACAAGGCTATACCGAACTGACACCTGTTCAGATCGCAGTCACAGACGAGGCACTGGAAGGCCAAGACCTGCTGGTCTCGGCACAAACCGGATCGGGCAAAACAGTCGGCTTCGGCCTCGCCATCGGCCCGACCATCCTGACCGAGGACGGCACATTCGGCCCCGCAGGCCGCCCGCTGGCCTTGGTTATCGCTCCGACCCGCGAACTGGCCCTGCAGGTGAAACGCGAACTCCAGTGGCTCTATGCTGCCGCTGGCGTGACCATGGCCTCCTGTGTGGGCGGCATGGACATGCGCGACGAACGCCGCGCGCTGGAACGGGGCGCGCATATTGTTGTGGCCACACCGGGCCGCCTGAAAGACCACATCATGCGCGGCAGCCTTGATATGTCCGACATCCGCGCGATTGTCCTGGATGAGGCCGACGAGATGTTGGATCTGGGTTTCCGCGAAGACCTGGAATTCATCTTGGGCGAAGCGCCCGAAACACGCCGCACGCTGATGTTCTCGGCCACGGTCCCTGCCGCCATCGTGAAGCTGGCAAAATCCTATCAAAAAGACGCCGTGCGCGTGGCCACCACCGCCAAGGAAAGCCAGCACGCCGATATCGAATACCGCGCACTCAGCGTGGCCAACCATGATATCGATGCGGCCATCATCAACCTGCTGCGCTATTACGATGCGCCCAATGCGATTGTGTTCTGCAACACCCGCGCTTCGGTCACGCGGTTGACCACGCGGCTGGCAAATCGCGGTTTCGCCACGGTCGCGCTGTCAGGCGAATTGTCCCAGACCGAACGCAGCCACGCGCTGCAAGCGATGCGCGACGGGCGCGCGCGGGTCTGTGTGGCGACCGATGTGGCCGCACGCGGGATCGACCTGCCCAATCTGGAACTGGTCATTCACGCCGAACTGCCCACCAACGCCGAAACCCTGCTGCACCGCTCGGGCCGCACAGGGCGGGCTGGCCGCAAAGGGATTTCGGCGATGATCGCACCTGCGAAGATGAAGCGCCGCGCGGAAAATCTGCTGACCTGGGGCAAGCTGGATGCCACTTGGGCCAGCCCGCCAACTGCCGAAGAGATCAAGGCCAAGGACGAAGAGCGTTTGTTGAACGATCCGGTCTGGACCGAGGATTTTAGCGAGAGCGAACAGGACTTTGCAACGCGCCTTTTGGCAGAACACTCAGCGGAAAAAATTGCGGCTGCCTACCTGCGCCTTTATGCAGGCAAACAATCCGCACCCGAACATCTGAGCGAATACAACGACGGACCACAAGCCAAGGACCGCGCACCGCGAGAAGACCGCGCACCGCGCGAGCACAAGGCATTCGGCCCGTCGCGCTGGTTCAGCGTGGATGTCGGCCGCGCAGCCAAAGCCGAGGCCCGCTGGCTCTTGCCGATGATCTGCACGGCCGGCGACCTCACCAGACACGG
>CAYGMX010000206.1:0-5602 GCA_964351055.1 uncultured Loktanella sp.
TTTCAGGATGCCAGCCCTTGCGCCTCTCCTCGCCCATCGTCGGGTTCTGGGTGCAGCGGATCGGCGTCCCTGTGCTGTCACCGGAATAACAGATGTTGCAGCCGATACATTCGCGAATGTCCTCGAACCGGCCTTCTTCGATCTTCTTGGGCAGAAACGGGTCCGCGATCGAAGGGCGGGCCGCCCCGATCAGATCAACAATGCCCCGCTTGATCTGGCTGACCATGGTGTCGGGAGAGGTAAACCGGCCCACGGTCACAACAGGCTTGGTTGTGACCGATTTGACCCATTGCATATAAGGTTCCAGCGCTGCTTCCTTGGTGAAACGGGATACGCCCATTTCAAGGCTGTAATCTGCGATGTTGATATCCCAGAGGTCCGGCAGTTCGGCGAGCATTTCGAACATCTCGCGGCGTTCGCCATATTCGGGTTGACCGTCCGCGCCGATGGTTTCATCGGATTTGAAGCGCACAGCGACGGCGCAGCGATCACCGACCGCGTCTTTGGTTTCTTCGATCAACTCGCGGACAAGACGCACACGGTTTACAAGGCTGCCGCCATATTCATCGCTGCGTGTATTGATCTGTGGATCAAGGAAATTGGCCAGCAGGTACCCGTGGGTTGCATAGACATAGACCAGATCGAACCCCGCATCACGCGCACGCAGCGCCGCTTTCTTGTGCCAGCGGCGCAGATCCCTGATGTCGGCCTTGTCCATTGCTTTGGTCTGGAACGGCTGGCCTGCCAGATTGGGCATCGACGTCACATCCATCGATGGCAACCGCGTGAAAAGGTTCGCAGAACGGGCACCAGAGTACCACAGTTCCGCCCCTGCCAGTGATCCGTGTTCATGCACCATGTCCGTCATCAGACGATGCGCACGGATGTCACTGTCATCCCACAATGACGCCGAGACATGGGGCAAGTCGTCCGAGGTTGGGTGAATGGAATTGTATTCGGTACAAATGACGCCCCAGCCACCTTCGGCCTTCATCCGGCGCATTTCGGCCAGAGTCTGCGGACGCAGATACCCCATGCCTGTACAATGGGGGACCTGATAAAAACGGTTCCGCGTCGTCACCGGCCCGAGCTTGAGCGGTTCGAACAGGACATCATATCGGGCATCGCGGGACATCTGGACAGTTCCTTTTTCTAAATCGGTCGCACAGGACATGCGGGCCGCGCATGCATGCTCGGGTTCGGGCCGCGGGCCTTGGCCCGATGGTTGCGGGGGATGCCTGCAAGAGGTGCCAAGTCGCTAATCATCCGCATCGGCCTCCGGCGTCCATTTCGGCTGATCCTCACGCAGCTTGCAAGACCCGCAGGTGCCCGCGCGCTCCAGTACCGCGATGACCTCTTTGGCGACATCGTCACCACTCAGATGGGCGCCTGACAACAACGCGGTGTAGCGTCCGGCAACAGCCTCGCCAGCAAAAAAGACGCGCTCACCCAAGGGTTCAGCCAGCACCCCGCGTACAGCGGACCGTCCCGGTTTGGCAGCGGCATAGGCACCCAGCGTCAACGGGTTGGTGGCCCAGTCGGTCATCACGCCCTTGACGAAATGCTGACGGGCGCGGCTGCCCATCATCTTGGCGAATTCACCCAAGGCAAAGTCAACGGCCTGTCTTTGATCCACATTTGACAGGTCCCACCCGAACTGGCCCCCGACGTAACCCACGGCAATATCAAATCCCGTGGGCCACATCAGGAAATAGCAGGCCTCTGCGGGGACAGTTTCCGGCACGGCGTAGGTGAGAAAGTCATTCTCGGTCAGGCCGAAACGTTCACCGTCAAACTGCAATGCGATCTTGGCCAGAAGGCCCATTGGCACATCGGAAATGGCGACGGCCTTGTCGACCGGAAGCTTCGGGGTGAACCGGATCGCGCCGGACGCAAGCACACCTGTGGACACGGTCACGATGCAGGCCGCCGCGTCTATGGTCCCAGCGGTGGTCTGCACGCGCACTCCTGTGCCGCTCCAGTCGATTGCGGTTGCCGCAACACCGGTGCGAACAGACAGACCCTTGCTATAGGCCGACACCAGCGTGCCCAGTCCTTGTTTTACCAGATAGTTATATGCATAATTGCCATAAGAGTTCATATCGCCGGTCGAAAGATCGGCAAAATCCACACCATAATCCATGGGGCCAATCCAGCTTTGGGCCACAGCGGAATAGGTCAGACCCGCCGGAACAAGCGAAGCCGCCGCGACATCAGCGCTGCCGTAGATACGCGCCCCGATCTGCTCGAATGCGCGGTCATAGTCGCTCTTTTCTGCTTGGGTCGCTGGGCGATCACCCACATAGAACACGTCAGTGGCATCGCTATGGTCCACAAGGTCAAAGCCCAGAGAGCGCGCAAGATCAAGATGCGGGACACCGGCTGGACCTTGAAGCCATGAACAGCCCTGATCGAACGGCAGGCCAAAGCTCTGGCTCTCGGTATAGGCGCGCCCGCCAATGCGATCTGATGCCTCGATCACGATCACGGTCTTGCCGCTTGCGATCAAGCGGCGGGCGGCTGCGATCCCCGCCGCACCCGCGCCGATCACCACCACATCGGGGACGGTCGGCTGCGCCTGCGCCGCCAATGGCAACAAAGCCGCGCTGGCGGCAGAGGCCATGAAACCACGGCGTGAGGATCGCAACAGGGTCAAGACGCGACCCCCGCAGGATCCCGACGGAAATGATGTGGAAAAGTCGCCCGCAGGTGGGTCGCCATCTGTTGCATGCAGTACGCGCGGTCGAACTGTTCAGGGTAAAGGATCGCGTTCAGCCAGAGCCCATCGCTCATACATTCGATCCCGTTCGTGATCGCGACGGGGTCAAAACCGTCATCCGAATCAGACGGTGCAAGCTCGCGACAGATGGCTTCGATCACATCGGTCCGTTCATCGTCAAAGGATTCAACGATCCGGCGGTAGAAAGCACGATATTTCGCCTCACCAAAGAACGCGAACCAGACCGCAAGAATTGTGTCATTGAATATACGCGGATCAAAGCTGGACATTGCAACCGCCCACAGCCTTTCGGGAGCGGCCAATGTACGGTCTTTCAGAACGCTGGCCCATGTGCTGCGCACCTCTTGCGACAGGTGGGTCATGGCGGCATTTAACAGGTTGTCCTTGCTTTCAAAGTGAAGGCTGACAATGCCCATGGAAAGGCCGGCGCGCCCCGTCACAGCCGCCATCGTCGTGCCGGAAATACCCCGCTCGGCGATACAGTCCACTGTTGCCTCGACCAGTTGCAGACGCCGCACCTCTTTCGGAGCGGTACGCCGCTTTGGTTTGGCCTTGGCGCGAGGCCTTGTTTCCGCACGAATATTCATTGCCCCACTCTCTACCAAAATCAGCGCAGCGCTTGCTGTGTGTTTCCGACATGCTGGCACAGCCAGTGAACGCACATTCACTCAACTCTCACCAACTAATTGTCTGCCGTCAAGTGCCCTGGACGCGAATCGTGCAATGACACCGGAAGAGAGCAAGGAATTGCGCATAACCCCATATATCTCCCTCTATCAGCACGCCAAAACTCGATTTCTGCTCCAACAATCGGCGACCTTTTGCGACTGTAGCAACCTTGCCCATGCATCCATCCGACTTTTTTGAATGAACAGACGTTCATTAGTTGTGTTTTTTCTGAAACTGCGCCACAGATTGAACAGGATCATAGAGACCGCGATCCCCCCTGACATGAAACCGATGGACCAGAGTATTGACGATGACAGATGCACCATTCCCGATCCGTCAGACCCTCTGGACAGAGAAGGTCTACTTTGCGCACAAAGGCGGGCCAGGCAAACGGTACCTTTTCAAATCTTTCAAATGGCGCAGCATGATATGAATAAACCGATGCCAACCAATCCGGATGTTGTCGTAATCGGCGCAGGCTCTGCGGGGCTGGGTGCGGCACGGGCGCTCAAGAAAGCGGGCAAATCGGTGATCGTCGTCGAGGCAGCAGGGCGCGTCGGGGGCCGTGCTTGGACGCAAAGCGACAGCTTTGGCGTTCCGGTGGATATGGGCGCATCATGGGTGTCGGGCGCGGACAAGAATCCTTACACCAAGGTGGCCCGCAAGAAGGGATTTGGACTGGTCGAACATACCAACGCCGACACCGACCTGTTCTTGATGGATGGATCGCGGGCGGGGCCAAAGGACTTCAAGGCCTACAAAAGCGATGCTAAAGCCATTCAAAAAGCCATGAACAAGGCCGCGCGCAAAGGCAAGGATATTCCGGCCTCGGACGTGGTTCCTGACAATCTTGACTGGGGCGGTGCGGTGCAGTCCTGGCTTGGGCCAATGGACTATGGTGTGGACTTCGACCAGATTTCGACGCTGGATGACTGGCACGGTGAAAACGATCAACCCAGCTATTTCGTCCGTGAAGGTTTAGGGGCGGTTGTAGCCACACGCGCTGATGGCCTCGCGATCAAGCTGGATACCCATGTCACCCACATCGATTGGAGCGGGAATGGCGTGAGGATCGAAACAAACAACGGCACCCTGACTGCCAAAGCCTGCATCGTGACAGTCTCGACAGGGGTGCTTGCCGCGGGCGCGATCCGCTTTACCCCTGCTTTGCCCGCAGGCAAAATAGAAGCCGCACACGCCCTGCCGATGGGTCTTTTGGTCAAAGTCCCGATGCTGTTTGACGGTGCGCGGTTGGGGTTGGGCGAAAACAACTGGGTCACCTATCAGGTTCCCGACAAGATGCCTGCCAAGGCCTGCTATTTCATCGCATGGCCCTGTGGTCATGATTATCTGTTCGGCAATATCGGCGGCAGGCTTGGGTGGGAACTGTCTCGCGAAGCCCCCGAAGTGACCGTGGATTTTGCGATGGAAGAACTGATCAGACTGGTCGGTGCGGACGCACGCAAGCACTTTGTCAAAGGCTTTCGCACAGATTGGGCGAACGAGCCTCTGACACGCGGAGCCTATGCCGCAACAAAGCCGGGGCACTTCGGGGTGCGAAAGACCCTCGAAGCTCCGGTCGGGGACCGGATATTCTTTGCCGGCGAAGCAATGGGCGGCGGGCACAGTGCGCTGGTCAGTGGGGCATATACCAGCGGCAAACGGGCGGCGCGCAAAGTGATCAAGGCACTCAAGCCCTAGTCAGCCATCTTGCCCCGAAACGGACAAGAGCAGGACCACATCCATGCCAGCAGCCCGAGCCGCGCCAGCGCCTTCGCGGGAATCCTCGAAAACAAGGATGGCCGCCGGTGGCACAGCCAGTTTTTCGGCAGCGGCCAGAAACTTATCCGGCGCAGGTTTCGGCCGCAGCCCGTCGGAAACCGTGACCAGATGGTCGATGGATGAGAGCACGTCGATTGCTTTCAGCGAGGCCTCGGCCACAGGTTTTTCCGCATTAGTGACCACTGCGCGCCCGAGCGATCCATCAAGCCCCCGCAAGAGAGCAACGGTTTCGGGGATTGCCAAAACATGGTGTATTGCCGCCCCGAAGGCTTGGATACTGTCTGCAATGGCGCGGGATACATCAAAGGGGCCGTCATGGCCTTGGGCAAAAGCCTCGAGCGTCGATTTGCGGTCCAGCCCCGTTCTTGCGTTGTACCATCCCCTGTCCATGCTTGCCCCCTGCGCCGAGAC
>CAYGMX010000207.1:0-5566 GCA_964351055.1 uncultured Loktanella sp.
ACCAAGACCGGCGCGATCATGATCAGGAAAAACAGCCCCTCGAAATCTAGGGCAACGGCGATCGCGAGCGAGACAAGAAAGCTTGCCCGCACGAAAAGCCGCTTAACCGCACTGCCCTTTGCTGTCAGAGCCGCATCGCTCAGCATATAGGGCATCGTGCCGATAAGCAGAATCCCGATAATCCAGAGCCGATCAGCCGTTGGCCAGAAGTTGGCGGCATAGCGATCCAGCACAAAACCAAAGACGCCGCACCAGACAAGCAGGACCGCAAGAGCGGGCCAGTCGATGCGCCCAGACGTGCCGCCCCAAAGTTTGAGAAGAAACAGTTGCAGCGCGCCATAAATCAAAAGGTGCAGCCCCAGATAATCGGCCACCAGCACAGGAAGAAACCCGGGGTTCAAGGGTACGGCGAGGATGGGTGTCAGAAAGGCGGGAACAAGCAGGATCGCTGCCGTTTGTCCAGTGCTGAGTGTTACTGCGTTGCTTTGCTTTTGCGGCAGGATATCCGCGATTCGCCGGAACAGCAGCACCAGTCCGGCAAGCAGCCCCAGAATGGCCCAGCCTGTCGGCAGAATGGCGATCTGTGACGTGCGCGCATAAGTCCTGTCCAGCCAGTCCAGTGCTGCACGGCGCCCGACGCGACTTTGCAAGACAGACACATGGTCGGAAAAGGGGGCGATCACCGCGCCGCGTACCACGTCACCGTTCGTGACGACATCACCCTGTGATGCAGAGGGATCGACCATTTGAAGCGCTTCAAGAGCAAACGACCGCAAGCCCGGTTCCCAAGATCCTGTGACAACCAGCATATTTCGGGGTGTTACTGCATCAATGACCTGCGAGAAGGCAGAAATCAGAACAACCGCCCCGATATCCGGCTGCGTTGCCGCGACACGGACAAGAATATCAGTCGCCATCGAATGCCCCAAAAAAGACATTGGCCGGTCATCCGACCTGAGCGCGCTCATCACTTCTGTTGTTTGTGCGACCAAAAGGCGGGTCGTGCCGTCGACAGATGATACATCGCCCGACATCGGGGCGGGATTACGCCCATGGCCAAGGAAATCGAACGCAAAGACCCGATACCCCGCCCGTGCCAAAGGCAGGGCATAGCCCTGCATCATCTGTTCCGAGCCTGCAAAACCATGTGCCACAAGCACAACCGGCCCATCCGCCTCTGGCGCTGCATAGGCGGTGACAGGTGTCTGACCAACAGTGAACCGCGATATCTGCACGCCATGACGCGCATATTCCAGAACCGCCAAGGATATCAGGATCATCGCGATAGCCAGATAAGCTCTCAGTGTTCCGGTCCCTTCACTTTTCCACGTCCGCTCGACCGGACAGGCGCATGCTTATTCCGCGTCAGATATACCTGTGACAAACCTAGGCGTCATAGGGCAATGCCGATTTGCGCCCCATACCGGTATAGGCTTCGAAACCGGCCTCAAGCGCATAGTCGCACGAGTACATATTGCGCAGGTCCGCCATCCGAGGTGATGCCATGCGGCTTGCCATGTCGCGCAGATCCAAGGCGCGGAATTCGTTCCATTCCGTCAGAAGCACTACCGCATGCGCACCATCAATGGCAGCATAGGCATCTTCGAACCAGGTCACATGCGGCAAAAGCGCCTCGCCTTCGCGAAAGGCTTGTGGATCAACGACCCTGACATTGGCCCCAAGCCCGACCAAAGCGGGCACAACGGTCAGCGCAGGCGCATCGCGCATATCATCTGTGTCGGGCTTGAAGGTCAGGCCAAGCACGGCAATCGTCTTGCCCCGCAGGTTTTCATCACAAAGATCGACAATCTTGTCGATCATCAGGCGTTTGACCTCTTCGTTGACCTTGATAACGGTTTCAACAATCTGAAGCGGGCGGGCATGGTCCTGACCAATGCGTGCCAA
Source organism: uncultured Loktanella sp. (assembly GCA_964351055.1). GTDB lineage: Bacteria > Pseudomonadota > Alphaproteobacteria > Rhodobacterales > Rhodobacteraceae > Yoonia. Next base: position 1,906 of record CAYGMX010000207.1, read on the forward strand.
GGCCTTTGTGTCTTTGGGAAAGCATGATCCACCATAGCCGGGGCCTGCCTGCAGGAATTTTGGCCCGATCCGGCTGTCAAAACCCATGCCATTGGCCACATCCTTGACGTCTGCACCGGTGCGTTCGCACAGCATCGCGATCTCGTTGATGAAAGTTACCTTGGTGGCAAGGAAAGCATTGGCCGCATATTTTATCATTTCGGCTGTTTCGAGATCGGTGGTCAGCACCGGATAATCACGCAGGGAAAGGGGGCGGTAGACCTCTTGCATCACGTCCTCACCACGCTTTGACTGCACCCCGATCACAACGCGGTCGGGATGCATGAAATCGTCGATTGCCGCACCTTCGCGCAGGAATTCAGGGTTCGATACAACGTCACAGGCAAGGTCGGGCCTTGCCTCTTGCAGCAGATCCGCAACTTTCCGGTTTGTGCCGACTGGGACAGTGGATTTGATCACAATCACCGCAGGCTTGTTCAGGGCTGCGGCGACTTCCTGCACGGCACCAAAGACAAAGCTCAGGTCGGCATGGCCGTCACCGCGCCTGCTGGGTGTACCAACGGCGATGAACACCGCATCAGCACCGTCAGTCGCCATGCGCAGATCATCGGTGAACGAAAGCCGCCCGGCCGCCATGTTACGGGCCATTAGGCGATCAAGTCCGGGTTCAAAGATCGGCGTTTTGCCGTCTCGCAACAAGGCCAGCTTTTCCAGGTTCTTGTCGACACAGACAACCTCGTGCCCGAAGTCAGAAAAACACACACCCGATACCAGACCCACATAGCCGGTCCCGATCATTGCAATTTTCATCGTGTTCTCTTTCTTCTTGCGCGGCTGGCCCGCGACCTTGTAAAACAGGCATCATCGGTCGTCGAACTGCTATTTATCGTAGTATTGACGGTACCATGCAACAAATTCGCGGACACCATCGGCGACATCGGTTTGCGGGGTATAGCCGGTCAGTTGCCGGAGCAAGCTGTTATCTGCCCATGTTTCATGAACGTCGCCCTTTTGCATCTCCATGAAGTTTTTACTTAGCGGCATGCCGAGCGCGTCTTCGATCGCCTTGATGAAATCCATCAGCGGCACTTTGGTGCCATTACCGATATTGACGACGCGAAACGGGGCTACTGGGCTTAGACTGTCGCCTGCGGGAATTTCGTCTTGGGAGGCAGGTTCTTGCGGGGGCACATCAATCAGCAAGCGTATCCCGCGCACCAGATCGGCCACATAGGTAAAGTCGCGCGCCATCTGCCCGTTGTTGTAGACATCGATGCTGTCACCATCCAGACCGGCCTTGACGAACTTGAACAAGGCAAGGTCGGGCCGCCCCCATGGGCCGTAGACGGTGAAGAACCGGAACATAGTGATCGGGATTTTCCACAGATGCGCATAGCTGTGCCCCATATGTTCATTCGCGCGTTTGGTCGCGGCATAAAGCGTCAGAGGCGTATCGGCGCGGTGGGTTTCCTCAAACGGCATCTGCGTATTCGCGCCATAGACAGAAGACGTAGAGGCCATGAGCAGATGACCGACCTTCTGGATGCGCGCACATTCGAGCACATTGAATGTGCCCATCACATTGGATTCCATATAGGATCGCGGATTTTCCAGCGAATAGCGCACGCCAGCCTGCCCCGCGAGGTGAACGATCACATCGGGGCTTGCGGAGTCACACACCCGCGCGAGCGTGTCGTAATCTTCCAGATAAGCTTCAGTGCAACTGAAATGCGGGTTCTGGAGCAATTGTTGGTGACGGCGTCTTTTCAGCTGCACATCATAGTAATCCGTCATCGCATCATAGCCGACGACGCGAAACCCTTCGTCCAGCAGCAGTTGGGCCAAATGAAACCCGATAAAGCCGGCCGTTCCGGTGATAAAGACAGTACGCATCAACAGACCTTTGGAAAACGGCGGGGTATTGCCCCACCGTTCTCTTTCATGTCCTGCACAAGGTCAATCCGCTGCTAGAGCAATCCGTTCGGAAGCGGTTGTTCGTTGGCTGTATTGATCCGGCGGAACCACAGCGTCAGCATCGTCGATGTAATCACGATAAACAGGGAATAGAGCACCGGCACGGCCATGACAGATTGGGCTTCGGACCCACTGAAGGTGAAGGCGATGATCGCAATCGCAAGTGGTCCGTTCTGAATTCCGGTTTCAAGCGCCACTGTCCGTGCGTTGCGCGGATGCAGCCGCAACAGGATTGAGAACCCGTAGCCCAGTGCAAACCCGAAAAGGCCCAGAACGATCGACCCGAAATACGTGGCCCATGTCGTTGTCAGCAGGAATTCCCAGTTGCGCGGTATCCAAGACACGATCAGGAACAGGATAAAGAAGATGGCGAGCATCGACCCCATGAATTCCGTCACCGCACCCACGTTGGCGTTAAGCTTGCGCAGCACCATGCCGATGGCAACAGGCACCAGCAGCAGGACAAGGGTGGCAATGATATTCTCGCGTGGGATATCCAGATCAAGCGCGCCCGCATAGATCACCAGAACAATTGGGATCAGCACAACGCCAAAGACCGTCGAAGTCACCGTCATGAGCACGGAAAGCGCCAGATTGCCCTTTGAAAAATAAGCAAAGATGTTCGATGTCGTCCCGCCGGGCATACAAGCCATAATCAGGATCCCGATCTTGATCGGGTCGGACACGGGTAGTGTCGTGGCAAGAATAAACCCGACCAACGGCATGAAACCGTATTGCGAGAACACACCGATCATCAGCCCGTAGGGCCGTTTGAGCGCGAGGATAAAGTCTCGCGGTGTCAGCGATGCGCCCATCCCCAGCATAATCACGAAAATCATCAGGGCCAGAATGGCTTGTTCGAGTGGTCCGACCATATCAGGCTCCCGCTTTCATCTGTGTCTGTTCTGCCCGCAGGTCCTTGCGCAGGATCTTTCCCACATTCGACTTTGGCAGTTCGTTGCGGAATTCCACGGATTTGGGGACCTTGTAAGCTGTCAGATGCTCTTTGCAGTAGGCGCGAATGGCATCGCTGGTCAGTGTCGCGTCACGCTTGACGACAAAAGCTTTGACCGCCTCGCCTGATGCGCCATCCGGCACCCCGATCACGGCGACCTCGTCAACACCGGGGTGAGCGGCGATGATATCTTCGATTTCGTTGGGGTAAACGTTGAAGCCGGACACAAGGATCATGTCCTTCTTGCGGTCAACGATGCGGAAATAACCGTCGGGGTCCTGCACGCCGATATCACCCGTCAAAAGCCACCCGTTCTGGATAGTCTTGGCTGTTTCTTCAGGCTTGTTCCAGTAGCCCTTCATGATCTGGGGGCCACGCGCAATCAATTCGCCCGCTTCGCCTTGCGCGACATCGACGCCATCGTCGTCCACGCAGCGCAACTCTGTTGACGGAACCGGCACGCCGATCGAATTCAACCGTGTCTTGCCGAAGGGATTGAATGTCAGCACTGGCGAGGATTCAGTTAATCCATACCCTTCGAGGACGGGATGACCCGTTACCTTTTCCCAGCGTTCGGCTACGACACCTTGCAATGCCATGCCCCCTGCCGATGCGAACTTGAGATATTTGGGCGGCGTGTCCTGGAACCAGATTTCATTATTCAAACCATTGAACAGGGTATTCACGCCGCTCATCCACGTAATCTTGTAGTTTTCGAACGCCCGCTTGAGA
>CAYGMX010000208.1:0-5564 GCA_964351055.1 uncultured Loktanella sp.
GCACAACCGGAACTGAACTGCGGGTATAGGTGGCCTCGGGGTGCGGCGGGTGCCCGTGGGTTTGCCGCCAAAAGAGCGTACCACCCAGCTTGATCCAAAGCGGCAACGCAAGCGCAAAGCCGATGACAAAGCCACCTGCATGGGCCCAATAGGCGACGCCACCCATTGAGGTATCGACGTTGAAACCGCTGAAAAGTTGCAGCGCAAACCACAGCCCCAGCATGATCCAGGCTGGGATCGGCAGGATGCGGAAAAAGACGATAAAGAAGATAAAAATATCGACGCGGGCTTTGGGAAACAACAACAGATAGCCGCCCATCACCCCTGCAATCGCGCCCGATGCCCCGACGGTGGGGATCGTTGAACTGGGGTCGGCTACATATTGTGCAAAGCTCGCACCGATGCCGCAAGCCAGATAGAAGATCAAAAAGGGGAGATGCCCCATCTCGTCCTCTAGGTTGTCCCCGAAAATCCACAAAAACAGCATGTTACCTGCAAGGTGCATGAATCCGCCATGCAGGAAGATTGACGTCAGAAGGCCGCTCAGGTTCTCGCCATTGGAAATCCGCACAGGTAGCAGCGCGTAATCATAGTAAAGCTGCGAAAGCGCCCGCTGGTCCTGAAAAAGGACAAGCCCAACCAGAAAGATCGCCACGTTCAGGGCGATCAGGATCAGCGTGATATAGGGCGTGCGCTGGGAGGGGTTATGGTCGCGGATGGGTATCATGCCGCGACCGTCCCCGAAGTGATCGCAGGGGTCAAGTCAAAGCTGAACCACCTACCTCGGCCAGAAGTGCGGCATTACCGCCCGCAGCTGTGGTGTCGATGCACACATGGCGTTCATGCATGACATGCGCGGTGTCGGGCATGCCAGTCACCAATGCGGTGATCGGCCCTGTCCTTTGGCTCAGGGCTGTCTCGATCGCGCGTCCGGTTGCCGCATCCCCCCACCAGATCACACCGGCAAGTGGCGCGAGCGTTTTCAGTACATCAGGCGAAACGTCACCTTCGGCAGGCACGCCGATCCCACCGAGGGCATGCACCGCTGCGGCCTGGTCCTGGGCGGCGGCGGCACCTGGCCCCATGCAAAGGATCGGTCCACGCGGGTGCAGGCTGTGGCGGTTGGATTCGCCGGTTGGACCGGGCAGGTCGGTCGGGGTGTGACCAGTTGCTTTGGTGTCCGCTGAAAGCCGCTGCAACAGGGTCTTGAGATTGGCCGCATTGGCCCAATGACCTTGGGCAACGGGCGCGGGCTGTACCGTAAAACGGGGCAAATAGTGCGGACCGCCTGCCTTTGGTCCTGTTCCGGACAGGCCTTCGCCCCCGAAGGGCTGGCTGCCCACGATCGCGCCGATCTGGTCGCGGTTGACGTAAATGTTGCCCGCGCGCACCTTTTCTACAACGGTCTGCACACGGTCGTCGATCCGTGTGTGCAGTCCGAAAGTCAGGCCGTATCCGGTGGCGTTGATGGCTGCGATAACGGCATCCAGTTCTTGCGCTTTGAAGGTCGCGATATGCAGGACCGGACCAAAGACTTCCTTGGTCAGGTCCGCGATCCCGTTCACCCGGATGGCAGTTGGTGCAATGAAATGCCCCTGATCGGGTGCCTTGATCTGGTGAATGATCCGCCCTTCCTGTCTGGCCGTGGCAATGTGGTCGGCAATGGTCTTGTGGGCTGCGGCATCAATCACGGGGCCAACGTCTGTGGACAGATACCACGGATCTCCGACGCGCAATTCGTCCATTGCCCCTTTCAGCATCCTGAGCAGAGGCACTGCGATATCTTCCTGCACATAAAGGCAGCGCAAGGCCGAACAGCGCTGTCCGGCAGAGCGGAACGCCCCGTTGATGATATCGCGCACCGCATGTTCGGGCAGGGCGGTACTGTCCACGATCATCGCGTTCAAGCCGCCGGTTTCAGCAATGAGCGGCGTGCCGGGGGCGCAGTGGTTGGCCATATTAGCGCGGATTTTCAGGGCAGTGGCGGTGGAACCGGTGAAGGCCACACCATTGATCCGCGCATCACCGGTGAGCGCGGCCCCGATATCGCCACCACCGGGAAGCAGTTGCAGGGCGGTGACAGGGACGCCAGCGGCATGCATCAGCGCCACGGCGCGGGTCGCGATGAGCGGGGTCTGCTCGGCCGGTTTGGCCAGCACCGCATTGCCCGCAGCGAGTGCCGCCGCGATCTGCCCGGTAAAGATTGCCAGTGGGAAATTCCATGGGCTGATGCAGGTCCAGACGCCGCGCGCGGCTTGTTCGGCGCGCGCTTGCGTGGCGTAGTAGCGCAGGAAGTCAACTGCTTCACGCAGCTCGGCGACGGCATCGGGCAGGCCTTTGCCGGCCTCGCGGGCGAGGATCGCGAAGAGTTCCGCGGCATGGGCCTCATAGGCGTCGGCCACGGCATTAAGCACGGCAGCACGTGTCGCAACCGCGGCAGTCCATGGCTGCGCACTGGACATCGCTGTTTCGATATCGCCCTGCGCGGCAATCTGGACCTGACCTACGGTATCGCCCGGCTTGGCAGGATTGGTGACCGGGATCGGGTCTTGGAGCCTCCGGCGGGGATATTTGGGCTCGGAAGAAATCAGGGGGTGGCCTGCGAATGGCGCGGCGTGATGCGGGTCGCGCGCTTTGGCGATTGTGCCGAGCGTTGGTGCGTGGGTCAGGTCCCAGCCTTTGGCGTTGATGCGCTCGGGCTGAAAGAGTTTTGGACCGGTGGGCAGGTGCGGCGCTTGCCCGATGCTGTTGAACGGGCAGGCCGCGACCACTGCGGGGGGTACGGTTTCATCCACGATCTGGTTGACGAAACTGGAATTCGCCCCGTTTTCCAAAAGCCGGCGGACCAGATAGGCCAACAGGTCCTCATGGGCGCCAACAGGGGCATAGATCCGGCAGCGCGTCTTTTCGGATTTCAACACCAGACTGTGTAGTGTTTCGCCCATGCCATGCAGGCGCTGGAATTCAAAATCATCCGTGCTCCGCCCCATCTGCCGCGCTATGTCGAGGACAGCAGCGACCGTGTGTGCATTATGTGTCGCAAATTGCGGATAGATGCGGTCTGTCAGTCCCAGCAGTTTGCGGGCATTGCTGATGTAGCTGACATCAGTGTGGTGCTTGGCCGTGAAGACCGGAAAGCCGTCGATGCCCATGACCTGAGCGCGCTTGATTTCAGCATCCCAATAGGCCCCCTTGACCAGACGGACCATGATCTTGCGGTCCAGTCTAGTGGCAAGCTCTGCCAGATAGTCGATCACCAGTGGCGCGCGTTGCCCGTAGGCCTGCACCACCACGCCAAAGCCGTCCCAGCCTCCGAGTGCGGGTTCCGCCAGCACCGCGCTGATCACATCGAGTGAAAGTGACAGCCTGTCGGCCTCTTCTGCGTCGATGTTGAATCCCATGCCTGCCGATTTTGCAAGCAAGGCAAGGGCGCGCACCCGCGGCACCAGTTCTTCGATGACGCGGGCCTCTTGCGCCACTTCGTAGCGCGGGTGCAGTGCAGAGAGTTTGACCGAAATGCCGGGGTTTTCGGCTACGCTGTCATGGGTGCAATGCCCTGCAATGGCGCTGATCGCGCGTGAATAAGCCAGATGATAGCCGCGCGCATCCGCTTCTGTCCGGGCGGCTTCGCCCAGCATGTCATAACTGTAGGTAAAGCCCTTGGCCTGCATGCCTTCGGCCCGTTTCATCGCTTTGCCTATGTCTTCGCCAAGCACGAACTGTCGGCCCATTTCACGCATGGCGCGTGCGACCGCCGTGCGGATTACCGGTTCGCCCAGTCGTTTGAGGGCACTGCGCAAGTGGCGCGTCAGTCCGGGCTTTTCGTCGTCCAGAACCCGCCCCGTCAGCATCAGCGCCCATGTCGAGGCATTCACCAGCGACGAGGCCGAATGCCCCAGATGTTTGCCCCAGTCTGAGGGCGCGATCTTGTCCTCGATCAGATCATCCATGGTTTCGGCGTCCGGCACCCGCAAAAGCGCTTCGGCCAGACACATGAGCGCGATGCCTTCGTCGGTGGACAGGCCGTATTCGGCCAGAAACACTTCCATCAGCCCCGGTTCGGCGCTGCTTCTGATCTGGGTCACAAGCGTGGCGGCTTGGGCGCTGATCCGCTTGCGGTCAGCCTCTGCGAGGTTGGCTGTCGCGACCAGTTTGTGCAGGGCATCGGTTTCATCGTGATAGATGGCCAGATCAATCTGGTGGCGGATATCATTGGTGTGATCGCGCGGCATGGCGGGCTCCTGACGGGTTTTGGTCATGATAACGCAGTTTGCTTAGTCGAATGGACTGCAGTATTCATAGGTCGTGGTTGTTTAGACTTATTGAAGGGCATTCTGATGGGCGAAAAGTCTTCTGAACTGGATTCGTTTGATCGCAAGATTCTCGATATCCTGACCGTGGAGGGCCGGATCAGCGTCACCGAACTTGCGCGCAGGATCGGTTTGTCGAAATCACCCACACAAGCGCGTCTGAAGCGGTTGGAGGACAGCGGGGTCATCCGTGGTTACCGCGCGCTTTATGACCCGATCCGGCTGGGGCGGGACCACATCGCTTTCGTGGAAGTCAAACTGTCCGACACGCGCGAGGCGGCTTTGGCTGCCTTCAATGCCGCCGTTATCCGCGTGCCGGAGATTGAACAGTGTCATTTGATTGCCGGAGCCTTTGATTATCTCTTGAAGGTCCGGACGGCAGGCATGACGGGATACCGCGCTGTTCTGGCCGAGAAAATATCGACCTTGCCGCATGTCTCGAATACGTCGACCTATGTGGCGATGCAGGCTGTAAAGGAAGAAGGTGTTGCACCCATTTCGCCTGCGGGCATGTCGTGACTTGCGGTGAGTTGACTTGCGTTGACTTGACTGGGCGGGCCTGTGCCACAATTATTGCAGCATGAGATGGATCGCTTTTCTTTGTCTTGTTGCGACACCGGCCCTTGCCGATGAATGCCCCACTGTGCCCGATCACAGTGAACGCCTTTCTGAGATCGTGACCGAGCTGGGCCTTGCATCGAGCGAGGGTGACGCCCGTGTGCTGACACAAGAACTTTGGTCGCTTTGGACCGATGCACCGGATGTGCGTGCCCAGGCTTTGCTGGACGAAGGCATGGCGCGCCGGTCCAGCTATGATTTTCTGGGTGCGCGCAATGTGCTGGGCCGGTTGATTGCGTACTGCCCGGACTATGCGGAAGGCTACAATCAGCGCGCCTTTGCGAGCTTTCTGGGTCAGGATTTTGAGGCGGCACTTGCAGACCTTGACCGGACGCTTGAGATTATGCCCGACCATATTGCCGCCTTGTCGGGCAAGGCCCTGACCTTGATGGGGCTGGGCCGGAATGAGGAAGCCCAAGAGGTGTTGCGCACTGCGGTCGAGATGAACCCATGGCTGCAAGAAAGGGCGCTACTTACCACGCCGATCGGCACAGACCTCTGATCGTGTCTTGCCCCCTTCGCCCGGGCCGCTTAGGAATAGCGCCGTGCCCGCGTGGTGGAATGGTAGACATCGGAGACTTAAAATCTCTTGGCCGCAAGGCCGTGCCGGTTCGAGTCCGGCCGCGGGCACCACAA
>CAYGMX010000209.1:0-5545 GCA_964351055.1 uncultured Loktanella sp.
CACGCTTTTCTAACTGCCAGCCCCGCGAAGAGCGGTTACATCAGTACTTGCGACAGATACGCCGCCCTGCAAGACCAGCATCGTTTGCGTGCCTTCGAGCCTGACTTCGCTGACCTTTCTGTAAACCTCGACCGGCGTCTGCGCTATGACCTGTTCATTCGCTGTGCTGATCACCTCAAAACTATAAAGCCCTGCTGGCATCGGTGCACCACCTGGACCGACGCCAGCCCAAACGACAGAGTCTGCTGACGGTGAAAGCGCTATGCGCTGCACTTCTGCGCCCGCCTCGTTTCGGACCAGAAGCTCTGCCGTGTCTGCGATCACCGTGGTCTTGGGGAACAGTGTGATGGGCTGACCGTCAAAATAGGCGGGGGCTTGGACCCGCGCCTCTTTGCCTACCAGTGCAGCCATGTCAGCCAAACCGCCAAAGCTCATCTGTGCGCCCAGCGACTTGAGCAGATCGTTTGTCAAAACCGCCTGCTCGACCCCTGAAAAGGTGGCAAGCTGTGTTGAATAATCGGTAGAATCAACCGGATTTAATGGATCCTGATACCGCATCTGCGCTGTCAGCATCTGCAAGAACATCTCAAAATCGGCGTTAATTTGCGTTGAAGCTGACGCAGTGCCATTTGGCGCGGGCGGTACAGTGACTGTCGGAACGGGGTTGGGTAAGATATCCAATTTCTAATCCTCAAATACGTAGGTCCAGCCCAGATTGGGGCGCAGGCTGGGGCCGTAGTGCGGTGGCGTCAGGATCGGTCGGGTCGGCGATGCTGTCTTGTCCATGACGGCCATGCTCTGACGGGGCACCTGACTGCCCGTCGCGGCCGAATGAAAAGGAAATGGATTTGTAACCCAAGTCCCGAAACTCTTGTGCCAGCATGTCCAGATGACGGCGCAACAACTCTTGCGTTTCCGGCCTGTCTGCCAGAACCGTAAGCATGATCTGACCGTCCACAGCAGTGAGGCTCAACCGCACCCGGCCAAGTTCTTCGGGATTGAGTGCAATTTCAGTCGCTTTGCCCGGTGTGTGCAGCACGCTTACCGCGATTTGTTGCGCAGCGGATCGGGCCGTTTCAGCCGTAGTCGGGACAGGTATCGGATTCGCCGCATGCTGCGTTGTCTGGCCACGTTCGGCCCCGCCAAGGGCGATCGGCACCTCGCCGTCAATGACGGTTTTTACCGGTTCGGTCTGCGCCATCTGCTTGCCCACTACAACCGGAATTGTCTGGGCATTGATCGGACCAAACGCCGGTGTGGGTGTGGCAGGCGCACTTGCTGCAGGACTTTGATGTGACTGCCTGTCTTGTGCCTGTCTTTCTTTGCTGTCTTTGCCGCTCTCCGGTCTTGCGACCAGCGCATCCAGGTTTGGCTTGTTCATCAAACCTGATTGCGCGGCAGGTAGTGCAGTTTTCGCCGCTGCCAAAACCTGTGTATCAGGATTGGTTTGCATCGACTTTGCGGGCTGGGCAACGTCACCCACGGGCAAAGTAGCAGCTGCGGATTTGGTCAGATCGATCGCTTTGGATTGAGTTAGGTCAATCCCTGCGGCTGTAGGTCTTGATGCTGGTATCGGCAATCGCCCCTCGACAACGGACTGCGCGACCGAGGATCGTGTAACCGCCGTTTTTTCAATAGAAACATCAGCGCTGCCGGTCTGTGCCCCTGACATCTCTGAATCTGGCGGCTGGGTCGGGAACGGTTCCTGCCCATCCGCCAAGGGGACGTGTTTTGCGCGCGTTTCAATCTGTGGCGCGACAGGCAGGTCAGGTGTTGCCTGCGCAGCCGGCAAAGCCACGGACTGTGAAGGCAGCCTGTCATCAGGCGCGGTCAAAGCGAAATCAGGCACCCCATCTGCAAGACCGCCGTCGCGCACTGCGGGGTCCACCTCTGGCGTTTCAGAAAGTGCAAACACATCGCCAAACGCTTGCGCGCCTTCTCCATCCGGCTGTGCAGATTGCGCAGCACTTCTCGCACTGCCGCCACTGCCGGTTTCTGTCAAAATCGTCGGTATCATTGATGCTCCGCATGCTCTGGCTGCGTTTTGTTTTGACGGAAAAAACTTACTGAATGTTTAGGATTGTTGGTCATTCTTCAAAAAAAGCACAACGGAGAACCCGATGACGACAATCCCGGTTTTGCCCCCGCCACGGCCTACGGTGCAATTGCCTGACTACATAAATGCCGACAGTGATTTGCGGGCAGCCGCCCAAAAACTGGAGGCCACTTTTCTTTCGGAAATGCTCAAATCTGCAGGCATCGGCGCACCACGCGATGCCTTTGGCGGAGGACACGGAGAAGACCAGTTCGCCTCATTCCTCCGAGAGGCGCAGGCCGAAGAAATGGTTGGGGCGGGCGGCATCGGACTAGCAGAGGCGCTGTTTGAGGCTTTGAAGGTAAAAATGCATGCAGCCTAAGGTCACTGACGCTTTGAGAAGCCTTCTCGAGGCGGAGAAAACCGCGATCCTGCGCGCCGACTATGATGCGCTCGGTCCCATCGGGGAAGCCAAAGAAAACCTCTTGGGCCAGCTTTCTCCAAGGGCAGACAAAGCCGGCGCATTGCGAGACATCAAGTCGCGGATCGAAACAAATCAGGCGCTCTTGCAGGCTGCGATCAAAGGTGTGGCAACAGCAAAGGCGCGCGTGGCGGCACTGCAGCATGTGCGAGATGAACTGGGGATATATGATCGGTCAGGCCGAATAGCAAAGGTTGCAAGCCGCAGCAGCGCCCTGGAAAAGAAAGCCTGATTTCGCTCAAATTCTTTGTATTTGCGCTTCGCAGATTAAGGAAATCTTCAATCCGGATTGGTCTAGAGTTGGGCATCGCCAAAAGGGCGGGCCACGCCAGAGATGCACGGCCATCTTCGTCAGAATGACGCTTCAACACGCAGAAAATCTGCGGTTCCCTGAACCAAACCGGTGCAAAGCGCCATAGCGAAAGGACCAAACCCATGGCAACTTTCCAGGCACCCCCGTGGTGGCCACCGCCAGCAATGATTTTCTTGCGCTTGATAATGACTGGCGCGTTTGATCCGTCCCGCATCCCACAACCTCATGTTTTCGCCCCACCGGTGTGGTAGTGCACAGGACATGAAAGGGACCTTAACGGGACAATTCGATGAAAATGTTTTGTGTGAATGCGTTGCTAGACGGTCTGGTCACACGCACCTTGCGCATCTGACACCACCGCCAGATCAAGCACCCGTTGCAACGCCGCACCGCGCGCAAAGTCGGGGGCGGCTTGTTTTCCAGATGCGATGGCATCCACAAAGCGCCGGAAGTTTGACACAACAGGAACTGCAGGAACATCCGCCCACCTGCCTTGCCGCAAATCCGCGCCGCGGCAAAGCCTGAGACTGCCTTTCCAGTCCTCAAAGCGCACGTCCAGACCGCCTTCGGTCCCGTACAGACGTAGTCGCAGATCGTTGATATGACCGCTGGCATAGCGGCTGGCGTGGATCACTCCAATCGCACCATTCTGTAGCGACAAATGCATTGCCATGCTGTCATTGGCATCCAGCGTGTAACCGTTCATCTGATTATCCGGGGCCTTGGCAAATGTCTTGAGCCGGCAGGACACGCGGTCCGGATCGGACCCTGCCGCGAATGTCGCAAAATCAAGGATATGGACGCCGACATCACCAAGCACACCCATTGATCCATGCGCGGTAGAAAGCCGCCACAACCACGAATCCTCGGTCCGCCACTCACCCCACTGATCCTGGGTCAGCCAGCTTTGGAGATAGGAGGCCTCGAAATGGCGGACCTCACCGATTTGGCCGTCAGCAACGATCTGGGCAGCCTGCATCAGGGCAGGGACATTGCGGTAGCTCAGATTGACCATATTGATGACATCAGCCGTCTTGGCCGCATCAGCCATGACCAAAGCCTGGGCGTGGTCGGTGGCCAGAGGTTTTTCGCAAAGCACATGGTATCCGGCGGCCAGCAACGGCATCGTGGTGCGATAGTGCACCGCATCCGGTGTGACATTGGAGACCGCATCAAAGCCGCCCCATGCAATGGCGTCTTCGACATGCGCAAAACCTTTGGGGATGTCGTATTGCGCATTGAAGGCCGCCAGCCCCATCGCATTCGGGTCCACACTGGCAACGACCGTGACATCGTCCATGGCGGCATAGGCCTTGGCATGTTCATGGGCCATGGCCCCCGTGCCAACGATAAGAACGCGGATCAACGGAAGCCGTCCTCGCCATCGGTATGCAGGCGGGGGCCGCGTTCGGTGATCGGCTCGAGCGCCTTTTCAACGGGCACGTTCGGTGCGTCGTTCACGCCCTGCACACGGGGGGCCGGATTGTAGGCCCAGCGGACCGCATTGCGCAGCACCGTCTGAACGTTCGGATCGTGATAGGTCGGATAGGTTTCATGGCCGGGGCGGAAGTAAAACACGTTGCCCGCGCCGCGCTTGTAGGTCAGGCCAGAGCGGAACACTTCACCGCCCTGAAACCAGCTGATGAACACGGTCTCCAACGGCTCAGGGACGCCGAAGGGTTCCCCATACATCTCTTCATGCTCCAGCTCGAAATGGTCGGGCAGCCCTGCGGCAATCGGGTGATTGCGGGATGTGACCCACAGCCTTTCGCGTTCGCCTGCTTCGCGCCATGTCAGGTTACAGGGCGTGCCCATCAAGCGCTTGAAGATCTTGGCGAAATGGGCCGAGTGCAGCAGGATCAACCCCATGCCAGCATTCACATGGTCCGCGATACGTTCGACAACAGTGTCCGATACATCGCCATGGGCGGCGTGCCCCCACCAGAGCAAGACATCGGTTTGGGCCAGACGAGCCTCTGGCAGACCATGTTCGGGATCTTGCAAAGTGGCGGTTGTCGCTGTGATCCCATCGGCGCGCAACGCGGCAGCAATGGCCGTATGCATGCCTTCGGGATAAAGATCGGACACGATCTTGTTAGTTTGCTCATGGACGTTTTCGCCCCAGACAACTGCACGAATAGCCACTCTTCCAACCCTCCCAAAGCGCTTTGGGGGACGTTGCTTCAGCCTTTGCGCAAAAGCAAGCACTGTTCGCGCAGCGGCGAAAACACGCACAAAACACAGCGACCGAATGGCGCAGTGTCAATGCGTCTTTACACTTGCCCTGTAGATATGTGTCATTCTAAACTTACAGAATGAGTGTAACGTCAGATTTACAGATCGAACAGACGCACCGCCGCTGGCCAGAGCCGCGCGCGATGTTGCGCTTGATCAAGCCCGTCACATGGTTTCCGCCGATGTGGGCCTATTTGTGCGGTGTGGTCTCCTCGGGCGTAAGCCCTTCGGGGCAATGGTTTTTTGTGATCATGGGTGTCGTGCTTGCAGGCCCGATCGTTTGCGGGATGTCGCAGGCTGCCAATGACTGGTGCGACCGGCATGTGGATGCGATCAACGAGCCCGACCGCCCGATTCCCTCGGGACGGATTCCTGGACGCTGGGGGCTTTATGTTGCGCTGGCTATGACCGTTGTGGGGCTTTTGGTCGGCTATCAATTGGGGCCGTGGGGCTTTGGCGCGACGGTTCTTGCTGTTGCTGC
>CAYGMX010000210.1:0-5527 GCA_964351055.1 uncultured Loktanella sp.
GGATCCGACAGAACCGCGGGCGGTGTCGCTGATGGCCATCCACCAGCACGGTATTCCCGATCATTTTTCCGACGCTGCCGAAGCCGAAGCCGATGCCGCCAAACCTGCAACGGTCAAGGGCCGCAAGGACTTGCGCGACCTGCCCCTGATTACCATCGATCCGTGGGATGCCCGCGACCGCGACGATGCCTGCCTTGTGCAACCCGACCCCGACCCCAAGAACGCAGGCGGCTTTGTTATCTGGGTGGCAATCGCCGATGTTGCCCATTACGTCAGGCCGAACTCCGAACTGGACCACGAAGCGCGCAAGCGCGGCAATTCCACCTATTTCCCCGACCGCGTGGTGCCGATGCTGCCCGATACGCTGTCGGGTGATCTGTGTTCACTGCATGAACATGTCGATCGGGCCTGTCTGGCCGTTGCGATGCGGATCGACATGGCTGGCAACAAGATCGACCATGCCTTTCACCGCGGGCTGATGCGGTCCGTTGCATCGCTGAATTATGAAGAGGTGCAAGCAGGTGTTGACGGGCAACCCAACGCCAAGGTGGCCCCCTTGATGGATGATATCATCACGCCGCTTTATGACGCCTATCACGCCTTGGCCAAGGCCCGTGCCCAGCGCCAACCGCTGGATCTGGACCTGCCTGAACGGCAGATCGTGCTGGACGACAACGGCAAGGTCACCTCTGTTCGCTTCAAGGAACGCCTTGATGCCCATCGGCTGATCGAGGAATTCATGGTGCTGGCCAATGTCTCCGCTGCCGAAACCCTGATCGCCAAGAAATCACCGTTGCTGTTCCGCGTCCACGAAGAACCCAGCCCCGAAAAGCTGGATGCCCTGCGCGAGGTGGCGACGGCATCCGGCCTGACGCTGGCGAAAGGTCAGGTGCTCAAGACCGCGCATCTCAACAAGCTCTTGGCAGGCGCACAAGGGACCGAGAACGACGAGTTGATCAACATGGCCACGCTGCGTGCGATGACGCAGGCCTATTACTTCCCCGAGAACTTCGGGCACTTTGGCCTTGCTTTGCGCGCCTATGCCCATTTCACTTCGCCGATCCGGCGCTATTCCGACCTGATCGTGCATCGCGCACTGATCGCGGCGCATGGCTGGGGCAATGACGGGCTCAGCCCTTGGGATATCGAACATCTGACCGAAACCGCCAAGCTGATCAGCGATACCGAACGCAGGTCGATGACCGCAGAGCGCGATACGACCGACCGGTATCTGGCCGCCTTCCTGTCTGACAGGGTCGGCGCGGAATTGACCGGCCGGATCAGCGGGATCGCCAAATTCGGGGTCTTTGTGAAGCTGGATGAAACCGGTGCCGATGCGATGATCCCGATCCAGACGCTGGGGCGTGAGTATTTCCACTATGACGCTGAGAGCCAGACCCTGATGGGGTCCGACAGCGGGATGGTGATCAGTCTCGGGCAGCGGGTGACGGTAAAGCTGATCGAAGCGGCGCCGGTGACGGGCGGTTTGATTGTCGAACTGATCTCGCTTGATGACCGGATTGTACCGCGTGGCCCTTCGCAAGGGCGCGGCAAACCGCCACGGCGGAAGATGGGCGCGGCGCGCAGCAAGGCCGCCAAGGTAGCGCGCAAGGTCAAGCGCACCCGTAAGTAGCGGCTAGCGCACGGGCAGATGATAAGTCAGCCCGTGACGGATGAGGTGGCGCAGCCGGTCTGGCGCAATATCAGCACGACTTTTGAAAATGACGGCCCGGTTTCCTTCAATCTCATCAGCGTTCGGGAAGGCCTCGGCGTAGCTGCGAATGATCGAGGTGCCGCAATGTGCAAAGATCGCAACGCCGCCGCCTTTGGCTTGACCAATGCGCAGGGTTGATCCCGCCTTGGTCTGGGCCGTCAGATAGGATGGCTGGCCCCATTTGAGGGTCTCTTCGATTGCACCCGCCTGTGGAGTCTCTTTGGCGACCTCAAAGATCAGGTCGCGCAAGGCAAGGGCCGTCGCTCTGTCGGCGGCGGGCAGCCTGTCAAAAACAGCAGCAACCTGTGCGTTAGCGAATGGCTTGCTCATGATAGAGGTCCTTTTCACAACACTTGTTTCCGAAACGGCGACCCTTGGCACAAGGCACACTGAAATCTTGGCGAATAGTCGCGCGCAAACGCAGAGTTGATTTCATAGCCTTCACTTTTTCAGTAGGATGTCAAAAAACAATGGAGGCAAAAATGCACCGCAGGCAATTCATCGCAACAGGTATGGCCGCAGTCGCGGTCCCCGTCATGGCCCACGCCAATGCTGCCGGGTTCCCTAGCTGGATCGCTGGTTTTCAGGCCCGTGCGCGGGCGGCAGGCATATCGGACCGCACGTTTCAGGCCGCCTTTGCCAACGTCAGCTATCTGCCGGACAGTATAGAGCGTGACCGCAACCAATCAGAGTTTGTCCGCCCTTTGGCAGATTACCTGTCGACGGCAGTATCAGACACGCGGGTCAGCAATGGCCGCGAACAGGTGCAGCGCTATGCCAATGTGCTGGCCCAGATCGAAGCGCGGTTCGATGTGGAACCGCAAGTCGTCACCGCCGTCTGGGGCATGGAAAGCAACTATGGTCAAAGACGGGGTGATACGCCCCTGATCTCGACCCTTGCAACGCTGGCTTATGACGGACGCCGCGGGCAGTTCTTCGAAAGCCAGCTGATTGCGGCGCTCAAGATTCTGCAAAATGGCGATGTGGCGCCTGCCAACATGACCGGATCATGGGCAGGGGCCATGGGCCATACGCAGTTCATTCCCACATCCTACGAAGCCTATGCTGTGGATTTCACCGGTGATGGCCGCCGCGATATCTGGGCAGATGATCCCACCGATGCGCTGGCTTCGACTGCAGCCTATTTCCGGCGTTACGGCTGGCAACGGGGCCAGCCTTGGGGCGCGGAAGTGCGCCTGCCTTCCGGCTTTGACTTTAACCAGACAGGGCGCGCCATGACCCGCAGGCCCAGCCAATGGGCACAGTTGGGCGTTGTCGGGACGGACGGGCGCGCTGTGCCGGATTACGGCGATGCCACGCTGAGCACGCCAACCGGCGCGGGCGGCCCCGCCTTCCTGTTGTTCCGCAACTACGATGTGATCGGGCGCTACAACAACGCCGAGGCCTATATCATCGGCGTCGGCCATCTGAGCGACCGGATCAGGGGGCTTGGGCCGCTGGTTACACCTTTCCCGCCAGACGAGCGCCGCCTGCTGCGTGCCGAACGCACCGAACTGCAACAGCGGCTAACGAACGCAGGGTTTTCGACAGGTGGGGTCGACGGGCGGATCGGGCCCAATTCGCGCGCTGCGATCAGGGCCTATCAGCGCAGCATCGGATTGCCGCCTGATGGCCACCCGTCCTACATGCTACTGCAAAGGCTGCGGTAAACAGGCATCACCGCGCATGCAGGCGACCAGCTTATCCAGCGTGGCTTGGGTTGGGGCTTCGAAGATCATCCCGCCACAGGGGTCCGCCTGCATCGTCACCGGCGGATCGCTGGCGCGGACGAAATAGATCGCATCGACGCCACTGCGGGCAGAGCCACACCAAGGTCCGGCACAGCCGACCTGCAAGAGGGCATCGCTGTGATAGGTGTTGGTAAACCCCTGCTCTGTCAGGCCCTTGCCCACAAAACGTGCGGGGATCGGCGCGGGTGCGCTGGTCTGGTCCGAGGAAACAGCGGCGGGAAGTTTTGACGCATCAAAGGTCAATTGCCCCAAGAGGACATAATAGCTCTCTGGTGCGGCGGCGAGCTGCTGAAAGGTCATGACGGGATCGGGCGCGAGGCAACTCAGTGCCTGCCCCTGCCCTGCGATCATGGAAAGCATCGCTGCAACAAAGAGAGGTTTCATCCGGTCATCCTTTCTGCAAGGTCAGGCCATATCAATCAAAGCTTCGGGCCGAACTCCGCCAGCACTTTTTCATAAACCGCGCGCTTGAAGGGCACGATGCTGTCGACCAGATCTTCCGGTGGCATCCACTTCCAGGCCGTAAATTCCGGTGTCTCTGTGTCGAGGCTGATCTGGTGATCCAGCCCGTGATACCGCATCAGATACCACTTCTGTTCCTGCCCGCGATAACGGCCCTTCCAGATATTGGGAACAAGGGTGTGGGGCAGGTCATAGCGGATCAGCCCAGCCGTTTCAGCCTCGATTGTCACAAGGTTCGGCAGGATACTTGTCTCTTCCTGCAACTCGCGCAGGGCAGCATCACGGCAGTTTTCACCTTTATCCACCCCGCCCTGCGGCATCTGCCATGCGTCTGTATCGCGGTCCTTGCGTTGCGCGACAAAGACATGGCCGCGCGGATTGGCCAGCATGATACCGACGCAAGGGCGATAGGGGAGTTGTGCAATTTCTTCAGGAGTCATGAAGGGGCCTTGGTGTGTCATGGGGCATGTCTTTCCGTTTGGCCCAAGATAAAGCGCATTGCCAGCAGTTATGCGATAACAAGGCGTGTTTCATAGCGAATGCGGGCAGCAATCCAGCGTAGATGATCGCGCCGAAAAGCAATGCAGCCCGCTGTAGGCCTGCCGGGCCCGCGCCATTGATGGATAAAAATGGCCGATCCACGCCCCTTGACCGCATAGGGCCAGTTCCAGTCTGTCAGGATAACGAGGTCATACATCGGATCGGCACGGCGCAGACGTTCATGGCTGAAGGCATGCGGCGCACGCACCATCATGTTATAATCCGGATCCCTGATATCATCCGACCATAGATCGGACGGACCAATCGGAAGCGCCCAATCCGCGGGCCGGACCATGCGGTCGGGGCGATACAGCATTCCGACAATCCGGTGGGTGCCGCGCGGGGTCGCTCCGTCGCCCTCTTTCTTGCGCGCACTCAACCCGCCGCGCCCGATGGTGCAGGGAAACCGGCGGTTCATAAACCGCAGATGCGTGGGCGTCAGGACAAGATCGGTCGCTTTCATGGCGCAGTGATAGCGAGGGAAAGGCAGCATGTCAGCCCTGATCGGGCGACTGGCAATGCAATTAGCCCGCAGGTGCACGACCAGATGAAGCCGATGCGTATGTTGCCCCCGATCAATAGTTGACTGCACAGCCATTTTTGCGAAGTGCCGCCAATAACACAAATTAGTCCGGATGAGCCTGCCCGCAATTGTTGTTACGCGAATAGCCTTTATTTGGTTTCGGGGGTTGGACCAAATGGCCACATTAAAAAACAGATTGACCGGCACACAAAACCGCACATACTTCATGCCCAGCGGGCTGAAGCGTGAGCAATTTGCACGGTCCTGACGCCGGTTTTGTTTTGGTATAAGAAGGGCACCTTGTTGCGTTTATATTTGCCCCTCCTGATGGCAACATTTGTTGCACTCGCCGTTTTTATTGGCTTTTCGGCATATGATATCGTGGTGTTGGGACATCTCCCGAATGAAGAAGCCGCGCCGAAGTTTGACATGTATTATATCGTTCGGATGCTGGCCTGTATTGCTTTGTCAGCCTATCTTGTGCGAAGTTTTCCTTCGATAAGCGCATCCGGCCTGCCCACATCGGTTTCAAGAGCG